>NZ_JBEORT010000024.1:0-73449 GCF_040302425.1 Streptomyces sp. NPDC126497 | reverse complement strand
ACCGCCTGCCGGCGTGAGGCCACCCTGCGCCGGCGTGTCCTGCACGGGCGCACCCTGCGCGCGTCCCGTTGTGGTCCTGTGCGGGTGCGTCGTGGTGGTGCGCGCGGGCCCCCGCGCCCCTGGGGCGTCGTCCTGCGCGGGCACGTCCCGCGCGGGCTCCCCCCGTGCGGGTGTGCCCTGGGTGCCGGGCGTCGGGCGGCTCATCGGTGAGCCTCGGGGTCGGCGCCGTCCCGCAGGCGCTCGGCGAAGCGCCTCAGCTCCGTGTACTGCTCGGCCAGGGACGAGGGGCCGTCGCCGACCGGGTCCTTGAAGTAGAAGCCCAGTTCGCCCAGCGGGCCGGTCAGGCCCTTCTGCCGGGCGCGGACGGTCAGCCGGGCCAGGTCGAGGACGAGGGGGGCGGCGAGGGCCGAGTCGCAGCCCTGCCAGGTGGTCTGCAGGACCATCCGGGCGCCGAGGAAGCCGTCGAAGGCGATGTGGTCCCAGGCCGTCTTCCAGTCGCCGAGGGCGGGCACGTCGTCGATGTGGACCTCGCCCTCGGGGGTGGCGCCGAGGGTGTCGGCGAGGACGCGTTCCTTGCCGGCGTTCTTCGCGGCGGCGGCCGCGGGGTCGGCGAGGGCGGCGCCGTCGCCGCCGCCCAGCAGGTTGGTGCCGGACCAGGCGCGCACCGCGAGGGCGCGCTGGAGGAACATCGGGCCGAGCACGGAGCGCAGCAGGGTCTGCCCGGTCTTGCCGTCGCGGCCCGCGTACGGCAGGCCCGAGGAGGCGGCGGGCGCGGCCAGCGCCGGGTGGTGCAGGCCCGTGGAGGGGGTGAAGTTGACGTAGGGGCAGCCGGCGCGCAGGGCGGCCGCCGCGTAGAGGGAGCTGGGCGGCAGGGTGCCGTCGGTGGGGGCCGGTTCGGTGGAGGCGACGTTGATCACGACGGCGCCCGCGAGGTCCTGGCGGCGCACGAAGTCGCGGATGTCGTCCGCGAACACGTCGATCCACTGGTCCTGGGTGCGGTCGGTGTCGCCGGGCGGGGGTCCGCCGGGCCGGATCTCCCGGTCGGCGGCGACGAGTTCGGCGTGCACGGCGGACGGCAGGCCGTGCGGCAGCACGCCGCCGTCGGCGAGGTGCTCGGCGCGCTTGGGCAGCGGGCAGTCGACGGTGTCGTGGCCGCCGAAGACGAGGGACGACAGCGGGGGCAGTCCGCAGGAGGTGAAGTCGGGGGTCTCGGTGACCATGCCGGTCGGCGGGTGGAGTCCGGCGGCGACGGCGGCGCAGCCCGCGATCGCGGTCGTGGCGACGGAGCCGCGCGCGCCGATCAGCCAGACGCCGAAGCGGGGGGCCGGGGAGGGGGTGGGGAGGGACGGTTCGGCGGACATGGGCAGCCTCCTTGTCGTACGCGAACCTGGTGCGGGCGCCGGAGAGGGGGGACGAGCGGGGTGCCGGGCGCGGGCCCGGCGGGACGGCGGGCGGAGGTCCGGCGTCCTCCGCCCGCCGCCGTTCCGGTTGCCCCGGGGGGCGGTTCGCCCTAGGAGGGCAGTTCCTTCAGCCGGATGTTCCGGAAGGAGACCCGGTCGTCGGCGCCGTGGTTCTGCAGGCCGATGTAGCCGTCGGCCAGGCTCCGCTCGGGGTCCTCGTTGGTGAAGTCGTTGATCTTGACTCCGTTGAGGAACACCTGGAGGCGTTCGCCGCGGACCTTGATCTCGTAGGAGTTCCACTGGCCGGGCGGGCGCAGCACCTGGTCACGGGCCTTGATGTTCGCCGACTTGAAGGAGTAGACGGAGCCCGTGGTGCGGTCGGCCGCGTCCGTGGCGTCGATCTGGATCTCGTAGCCCCTGTTCACCGCGGACCAGGGGTCGTCGGAGGCCGGGAAGCCCACGAAGATCCCGGAGTTGTCGTCGCCCCGCATCTTCCAGTCGAGCGTGAGGGAGTACGACCCCAGCTCCTTGGCCTGGTACCAGAGCAGGCCCATGCCGCCCTCGGACTCCAGGGTGCCGTCCTTGACGTTGAACGTGCCGGGGCCGGCCTGCTTCCAGCCGTCGAGGGTCTGGCCGTTGAAGATCTCCCGGTAGCCCTTGTCCGGCTTGCAGTCGGCCTTCACCTGGCCGGTGGCGTACTGCAGGCCGCCGAGCAGGTGGGTGCGGAAGGCCTCGTCGGCGTACGACTCCTTGGTGTGGCCGCCGCCGGTGTAGAAGGAGCGGCCGCCGCCGTAGCTCTGGCACCAGGCGATCGGGTGGTCGCCCTTCATGGTGCCGCCCTGGTAGGTGGTCTCGTCGAGGGTGGCGAGGACCTTGGCCTGCTCGCGCGGGTTGGTGCGGTAGTTGTACCACTCGTCGGTGCGCTCCCAGGTGTCGCCCAGGTGCGCGGTGGACGGGTGGTCGTGGTCGTGGACGCGCACGGTGGCCTTCTGGATGGCCGGGTGCGAGTCGAAGTGGGCGCCCACGAGGCCGCCGTAGAACTCCCAGTCGTACTCGGTGTCGGCGGCGGCGTGGACACCCAGGTAGCCGCCGCCGTTCTTGACGTAGTCCTCGAACGCCTTCTGCTGCTCGGCGTTCAGGACGTCGCCGGTGGTGGAGAGGAAGGCCACCGCGTCGTACTTGGCGAGGTTGGCGGTGGTGAACTGCCGGGCCTCCTCGGTCGCGGTGACCGAGATGCCGGCCGGGGCGCCCAGCTCCTTCAGCGCGGCGACGCCCTGCGGGATGGAGTCGTGGCGGAAGCCGGCGGTCTTGGAGAAGACCAGGACCTTCTTGCCGGCCTTGAACGGCTCGGTGGAGAACTCGAAGTCGTCGATGTCGTACAGCGCGCCCTCGCCGCCCTTGAAGACCAGGTAGATGTCCGTGGTCTTCTTCGGCAGGGACCGCAGCGGGACGTCGACGTCCTGGAAGGTCTCCCAGCCGCCGGTCGGCGGGATGTACGCCGAGCCGTGCAGGGTGCCGGTGGGCGAGCCGCTGCGCAGCTCGAGGAAGCCGCCCGCGCCGCCGGAGGAGGCCCGTACGGTCATCTTCCTCTGTCCGTCGAACCTGTAGGGGCTGAAGGAGATCCAGTCGCCGTCGTGGATGTCGCCGACGGTCTTGCCGCCGTTGGCGCCGGTCTTGTCGATGGCCGACACGCCCTGCTGGGCGGTGAAGTGCTCGGCCTGGCGGTGCAGCGGCTGGACCACGGCGCGCGCGGTGCCGGTCAGGGCCTCCTGCCCGTTCGCCCCGCCGTCGGTGTAACTGGCGCCGACGACGCCGTAGATGTTGGCGTTGGGGTCGTGACCGCCGTCGCCCGGCGGCGGGTTGAGGGTGCCCTCGCAGCCCGTCTCACTGGTCAGTTCGTGGGCGTGGGAGTCGTGGCCGAGGCTGTAGACGACCTTGACCTCGGAGCAGTCGATGCGCTCCTCGGGGTCGGTGACGGTCACCTTGAACGGGACGGGCTCGCCGAAGGCGGCCAGGCTGCCGTTGCCCGGCACGGTGATCTTCACCGTGGGCTCGGTGTTGCCGACCACGATGCGGACGCTGGCGTTGCCGGTGTTGCCCTCGGGGTCCTTCGCGGTGAAGGTCGCGGTGTAGGTGCCGGCCTTCTTGTAGCGGTGGGTGGGGGTGAGGCCCTCGCCCTTGGTGCCGTCGCCGAAGTCCCAGCCGTAGGTGAGGTCCGGGGAGTCGGCGTCCTTGGCGCTGCCGGTGAACCTGACCCTCAGCCCGGCCGCGCCGGAGGTCCTGTCCGCGCCGGCCTCGGCGATCGGGGAGAAGCCGTCCTCGGCGTTCTCGATCCGGTACAGGGCGGAGTCCTTGTCGCCCTGGAACCAGGACAGACCGTAGTCCAGGACGTAGAGCGCGCCGTCGGGGCCGAACTCCATGTCCATGATCTGGGTGCCGGTCCACGGGAAGTCGTTGATCTTCGCGACCGTGCCGTCCTCGTTCTGCTCGATCCGCTTGATCCAGCGGCGGCCGAACTCGCCGGCGAAGAAGTCGCCGTCGTACGCCTCGGGGAACTTCACCGAGGACTCCAGGTCGGGGTCGTAGCGGTAGACCGGGCCGCCCATCGGGGACTCGGAGCCGCTGCCGAACTCGGGGACGGAGCCGCCGTCGTAGGGGATCCAGGCGGGCTGCGCGGGCGGCAGGTCGACGAGGCCGGTGTTGTGGCGCGAGGTGTTCTTCGGGGCGGCGCAGTCGAACTTCCCGCCGGAGGCGCCGGTGGCGAAGTCGTAGTCGACGTAGGCGTCGTTGTCGCCGGTGCAGAACGGCCAGCCGAAGTTGGCGGCCTTGGTGACCTTGGCGAACTCGACCTGTCCCGCCGGGCCCCGGTTCGGGTCGGCGGCGCCGGCGTCGGGGCCGTAGTCGCCCACGTAGATGGTGCCGGTCTTCTTGTCGATGTTCATCCGGAACGGGTTGCGGAAGCCCATCGCGTAGATCTCGGGGCGGGTCTTCTCGGTGCCGGGCTCGAAGAGGTTGCCCTCCGGGATGGTGTACGAGCCGTCCTCGGCGACCTTGATGCGCAGGATCTTGCCGCGCAGGTCGTTGGTGTTGCCGGAGCTGCGGCGGGCGTCGAAGGCCGGGTTGCGGTTCGGCCGCTCGTCGATCGGCGTGAAGCCGTCGGAGGAGAAGGGGTTGGTGTCGTCGCCGGTGGACAGGTAGAGGTTGCCCTCGGCGTCGAAGGCGATGTCACCGCCGACGTGGCAGCAGGTGCCGCGGGAGGCCGCGACGTCCAGGACCTTCTTCTCGCTGGACAGGTCCAGCGTGCCGTTGGGGTTGAGGACGAAGCGGGAGAGGCGGTTGACGCCGTCGAACTTCTGGAAGTCCTCGGCGGTGCCGGTCTCCGGGGCGTCGCCCGCGGGGGTGTCGAGCGGCGGGGCGTAGTAGAGGTAGATCGCCCGGTTGTTCTCGAAGTCCGGGTCGATGCCGACGCCCTGCAGCCCCTCCTCGTCGTGGTTGTAGACGTCGAGCTTGCCGGCGACCTTGGTGACGCCGCCCTGGTCGGTGAGGCGCAGCGTGCCGTCGCGCGAGGTGTGCAGGACGCTGCGGTCCGGGAGCACGGCGAGCGACATCGGCTCGCCCGTCTCGGGCTCGCCCTTGGCGAGCGGCACCTGCTGGAACTGCCCCTCGGCGGCTGCCGGCTCGTCGTGCTCCGGGTGGCCGGGGTGGGCGCCGGCGACGGTCGCCGGGGTGCCCACGGCCAGCAGCAGTCCGGTGAACAGGGCGAGGGTGGTGCGCAGTCTGGGACGCCGCGTGGCGCCGGTGGGTGTGAGTCTGCTTCTGTGCACGAAGTCCCTCCGGGAACGGGTGGAGCCGTACGGAACGGGTGCGAAGACGTGCGGTGGGGGTGGGCGCCGGGGCGCGGCGTCACCCCGGAGACGTGGGTGTCCTGAACACTTCAGGGACGGTAACCGCCCTCATCCGGGGCGAACACCCCTTGGACCAGGATTGGTTTAACTTTTTCCCGACACAGGACAAAGCGGAATCCGGGCAGGCCGGGCCGGGGACCGGCGGATGCGCCGGCCCCCGTCCCCGACCTGCCGTCGGGCGCTCGGGTCAGCTGTTGAACGCGGCGTCGAAGGACGCGCTGGGCGGATCGAAGTCGAAGGCCTTGAGGCGGGTGAGCGCCTCGGGGGCGCCCTGCAGCCGGTCCATGCCGGCGTCCTCCCACTCGACGGAGACGGGCCCCCGGTAGTCGATGGAGCGCAGCATCCGGAAGACGTCCTCCCAGGGCACGTCCCCGTGGCCGGCGGAGACGAAGTCCCAGCCGCGCCGGGGGTCGCCCCAGGGCAGGTGGGAGCCGAGGCGGCCGTTGCGGCCGTCGAGGCGCCTGCGGGCCTCCTTGCAGTCGACGTGGTAGATCCGGTCGCGGAAGTCCCACAGGAAGCCGACCGGGTCCAGGTCCTGCCAGACGAAGTGCGAGGGGTCGAAGTTGAGGCCGAAGGCCGGGCGGCGGCCGACCGCGTCCAGGGCGCGTACGGTCGTCCAGTAGTCGTAGGCGATCTCGCTGGGGTGGACCTCGTGCGCGAACCGCACGCCCTCGGCGTCGAAGACGTCCAGGATCGGGTTCCACCGCTCGGCGAAGTCCTCGTAGCCGCGCTCGATCATCGACTCGGGGGCGGGCGGGAACATGGCGACCAGGTGCCAGATGGCGGAGCCGGTGAAGCCGATGACGGTGTCGACGCCGAGGAGGGCCGCGGCGCGCGCGGTGTCCTTGATCTCGGCGGCGGCCCGCTGCCGCACGCCCTCGGCCTCGCCGTCGCCCCAGATGCGGGCGGGCAGGATCGCCCGGTGGCGTTCGTCGATGATGGCGTCGCAGACGGCCTGCCCGACGAGGTGGTTGGAGATCGCCCAGCACTTCAGGCCGTACTTCTCCAGGAGCTGGTGTCGCCCGGCGACGTAGGAGGGGTCGGCGAGCGCCTTGTCCACCTCGAAGTGGTCTCCCCAGCAGGCGAGTTCGAGGCCGTCGTAGCCGAAGTCGCGGGCGAGTCGGCAGACCTCCTCCAGCGGCAGGTCCGCCCACTGGCCGGTGAACAGTGTGAAGGTGCGCGGCATCCGTTTTCCGTCCTCTCAGGCGGCGATCGGTGTGTAGACGGAGTTCTTCCCGGCGCTCTCCTCCACCGCGGCCAGGACGCGCTGCACCTGGAGCCCGTCGGCGAAGGAGGGTTCGGGGCTGCGGCCCTCGGCCACCGCGTGGACCAGGTCGCGGGCCTGGTGCACGAAGGTGTGCTCGTAGCCGAGGCCGTGGCCCGGCGGCCACCAGGCCTCGAGGTAGGGGTGGTCGGGTTCGGTGACGAGGATGCGGCGGAAGCCGGCGTGCGCCGCGGGCTCGGTGCCGTCGTGGTACGACAGCTCGTTGAGCCGCTCCAGGTCGAAGGCGAGCGAGCCGCGCTCGCCGTTGAGCTCGATGCGCAGGGCGTTCTTGCGGCCGGTGGCGTACCGGGTGGCCTCGAAGGAGGCGAGGGCGCCGGAGGCGAAGCGGCCGGTGAACAGGGCGGCGTCGTCGACGGTGACCTGTCCGGTGCCGGCGGCGGAGACGGCGGCCAGGCCGCTGCTGGGGGCGGTGGGCAGCGGCCGCTCCCGCACGAAGGTCTCGGTGAGCGCGGAGACGCCCGCGAGCCGCTCGCCGGCCAGGTACTGGGCCAGGTCGACGATGTGCGCGCCGAGGTCGCCGAGCGAGCCGGAGCCGGCCTGTTCGCGGCGCAGCCGCCAGGTCAGCGGGAACTGCGGGTCCACCAGCCAGTCCTGCAGATACGCGACCCGTACGTGGCGCAGCGTGCCGATCCGGCCCTCGGCCACCATCCGCCGGGCCAGCGCGGTCGCGGGGACCCGGCGGTAGTTGAAGCCGGCCATCGCCAACTGTCCGCGTGTTCCCGCCTCCTCGGCGGCGCGGGCCATCGCCTCGGCCTCCGCGACGGTGTTGGCGAGGGGCTTCTCGCACAGCACGTGCTTGCCCGCGGCCAGCGCGGCCAGTGCGATCTCGGCGTGGCTGTCCCCGGGGGTGCAGATGTCGACGAGGTCCACGTCGTCCCGTTCGACCAGGGCGCGCCAGTCGGTCTCGGTCTCCGCCCAGCCGTGCCGGCCGGCCGCCGCGCGCACGGCGTCGGCGTCCCGGCCGCAGATCACGGCCAGTTCGGGACTCAGCGGCAGGTCGAAGACGCGTCCCGCGGTGCGCCAGCCCTGGGAGTGGGCGGCGCCCATGAAGGCGTAACCGACCATGCCGATGCGCAGGGGCGGCTTCCCCGTCTCCGCCCCGTCGGACGCTTGCGGCTGTGCCATTCGGATGTCCTCCTCGTCGTCGTGGCGGGCGGGGTGGGCCCCGCCCGGGGGGCTGGTCAGGCCCGTGGGGCGGGGCTCCTCACTTGAAGCCGGTGGGCATGTACTGGTCCACGTTCTCCTTGTCGACGACGGCCGAGTAGCAGGTCACCGACGAGGGGATCTCGAACTCCGCGAGGCCGCCGACGCCCTTGCCCTGGCCGAGGGCGCGGGCCAGGTCGATCGCGGAGGCGGCCATCGTCGGCGGGTAGAGGACGGTGGCCTTCAGGACGCCGTCGTCGGCCTTGATGGCCTGGAAGGCGGCGAGCGCGCCCGCGCCGCCCACCATCAGGAACTCGTCGCGCCCGGCCTGCTCGATGGCGCGCAGCGCGCCCACGCCCTGGTCGTCGTCGTGGTTCCACAGCGCGTCGATCCGGGACTGCGCCTGGAGCAGCTGGGACATCTTGGCCTGGCCGGACTCGACGGTGAACTCGGCGGCCTGGCGGGCCACCTTCTTGATGTTGGGGTAGTTCTTGAGCGCGTCGTCGAAGCCCTGGGTGCGCTGCTTGGTCAGCTCCAGGTTGTCCAGGCCGGCCAGCTCCACGACCTTGGCGCCCGGCTTGTCCTTGAGCTTCTCGCCGATGTAGTGGCCGGCGTTGAGGCCCATGCCGTAGTTGTCGCCGCCGACCCAGCAGCGGTACGCCTGCGGGGTGTTGAAGATCCGGTCGAGGTTGACGACCGGGATGCCGGCGCGCATCGCCTTCAGTCCGACCTGGGTGAGCGCCTTGCCGTCGGCGGGCAGGATCACCAGGACGTCGACCTTCTTGTTGATGAGGGTCTCGATCTGGCCGATCTGCTGGGCGGTGTCGTTGGAGCCCTCGGTGATCTCCAGGGTGACGTCGGAGTACTTCTCCGCCCGCTTCTTGGCGTTGTCGTTGATGGCGTTGAGCCACCCGTGGTCGGCCTGCGGTCCGGCGAAGCCGATGGTGACCGGCTTGCCGGGCTTGTCGTCGGCGGCGGGCCGGTCGTTCGCGGCCGGCTCGTCGTCACTGGACTCGTTGCTGGTGCAGCCGGTGACGAGGGCGCCGGCGGACACGGCGGCCGCTCCGAAGAGCAGGCCTCTGCGGCTCGTGAGAGGTGTCTGTGGCATGACGGGGAACCCTTTCCTCAGGTCGTGCTCGCGGTACGGCGCTGGACCAGCACGGCGGCGACGATGATCGCGCCCTTGGCGATCTGCTGGACGTCGCTCTGCAGGTTGTTCAGGGCGAAGATGTTGGTGATCGTGGTGAAGATCAGGACGCCGAGGACGGAGCCGACGATGGTGCCCCGGCCCCCGGTGAGCAGGGTGCCGCCGATGATCGCGGCGGCGATGGCGTCGAGTTCGTAGAGGTTGCCGTTGGTGTTCTGGCCGGAGCCGGCCAGCACGATCAGCAGGAAGGCGGCGATGCCGCAGCACAGCCCGGACAGCAGGTACAGGTAGAGCCGCTGGCGGCGTACGTCGATGCCGGCCAGCCGGGCGGCCTCCGCGTTGCCGCCGACGGCGACGGTGCGGCGCCCGAAGGTGGTCCGGTTGAGGACCAGCCAGCCGATGACGGTGACCGCGGCGAACACCAGGACCAGCGGCGGTACGCCGAGCACGTAGGAGTCGCGTTCGCCGAGGTCGAGGACGCCGTCGACGGTGACGATCTGCGTCCGGCCGTCGGTGATCTGCAGGGCGAGACCGCGGGCCGAGGCCAGCATGGCGAGGGTGGCGATGAACGGGACCATCCCGCCGTACGCGATGAGCACCCCGTTGACCAGGCCGCACCCGAGTCCGACGAGGACGGCGGTGAGGAGGATGCCGCCGAAGCCGTACTCCTGGGTGGCGACGGTGGTGGCCCACACCGAGGCGAGGGCGACGATCGCGCCGACCGACAGGTCGATGCCGCCGGAGATGATGACGAAGGTCATGCCGACGGTGACGACGCCGATGACGGAGGCCTGGGTGAGGACGAGCTGGAGGTTGCGGGTGTCCAGGAACTCGTCCGGTTTGGTGATGCCGCCGATGAGGACCAGGACGGCGAGCACGCCGAGCAGCGACAGCGTGCGGACGTCGGCGCGGAACAACCTGGCGCGCCAGGCGGGCGTTTCGCCGGCCGACGGCGCCTTGGGGGCGCTGTCCCGCGGCGGGGAGACGGGCTGCGTCATGACGCCGGGCTTCCTTCCATGACGAGGTCGAGTACACGGTGTTCGTCGAGTGCGCGGGCGGGCGCCGTGTGGACGACGCTGCCCTCGCGCAGCACCAGGACGCGGTCGGCGAGGCCGAGCACCTCGGGCACCTCGCTGGAGACCAGCAGCACGGCGAGTCCCTCGTCCGCCAGCCGGCGGACCACCGCGTAGAGCTCGGCGCGGGCGCCGACGTCGACGCCGCGGGTGGGTTCGTCGAGCAGCAGCACCCGGCAGCCGCGCAGCAGCCAGCGGGCGAGCACGGCCTTCTGCTGGTTGCCGCCGGACAGGGTGCGCACGGGGACGTCCGGGTTGTCGGGCCGCAGGGACAGCTCGCGGACCGCCGCGCGCGCCGCCCCCAGTTCGGCGCCGCGGTCGATCCAGCCGGCCCTGGCGAAGCGGGACATGGAGGAGACCGACACGTTGCGGGTGACGGACTCCAGCATCAGCAGGGCCTGCGCCTTGCGTTCCTCGGGGGCGAGCCCGAGTCCGGCGCGCACGGCGGCCCGCACGCTGCCCGGCTTCAGGGGGCGTCCGTCGACGAGGACCCGGCCGGTGTCCGGCTTGCGGGCGCCGTAGACGGTCTCCAGGATCTCGGAGCGCCCGGAGCCGACGAGTCCGGCGAGGCCGACGATCTCCCCGGGCCGCACCTGGAGGTCGAGCGGGGCGAACTCGCCCCGCCGGGACAGTCCTTCGACGGTGAGGACCGGCTCGCCCCGCGGGGCGGCGGCGGGCCGCTCGGGGAAGACGTACTCGACGTTGCGTCCGGTCATCAGCGCGACGACCTCGCGGGTCGGCGTCGACTTCGCGGGCAGTCCGCCGGCGACGGCGCGGCCGTCCTTCAGCACGGTCACCCGGTCGCCGATGCGGCGGATCTCCTCCAGGCGGTGCGAGATGTAGACGACGGCCACCCCGTCGGCGGTGAGGTCCCCGACGATGCGGAAGAGGTTGTCGACCTCGTCCGGGTCGAGTGCGGCGGACGGTTCGTCCATCACGATGAGCCGCACGTCGTGGGAGAGCGCCCGCGCCATGGACACGATCTGCTGGTGCGCCGCCGAGAGGTCGCCGACCAGCCGGGCGGGGTCGATCTCGGGGTGGCCGAGCCGTTTCAGCAGCCGGGCCGTCGACGCCTTGGCCGTTCCCGACCGGACGACGAAGCCGGCGGTGGTCGGCTCGTGGCCCAGGTGGACGTTCTCGGCGACGGACAGGTGTTCCACCAGGTCGAGTTCCTGGTAGATGGTGGCGATCCCGAGGCGCATGGCGGCGATCGGCGAGCGCAGGGTGACGTCCTCGCCGCGCCAGCGGATGGTGCCGGTGTCGGGCTGGTGGGCGCCGGCCAGCACTTTGATCAGGGTGGACTTGCCGGCGCCGTTCTGGCCGAGCAGGCAGTGCACCTCGCCGGCCTGGACGTCGAGGTCGACGCCGTCCAGGGCCCGGACTCCGGGGAACGACTTGGTGATGCCGGACATGCTGAGCAGCGGTGATTCTGGTGCCATGCGGATTCCCCTCGGCGGGCGTACGGGCCGGTGTCAGGGCGATCCCCTTGCGGGGCAGGCGTTTTCGGGCAGGGCGGGGCAGGGCGGTGGCGGTGCCCGGTACGGGCGGACTGTTCCGTGCGGTGGGAGCGGGTGCGGGAAGCAGGTGCTGACGGCAGGTGCGGTGGTGCGGACGCGGTGCGGTGGTGCCGGGAGCAGTGCGGTGGTGCCGGGAACGGGTGCGGCGAAGGTGCGGTGAGCTGCTTACGCGGGTGAGAACAGGTGGTCGCTGATGAGCCGGGCCGCGCCGATGACTCCGGCGGTGGGTCCCAGCTCCCCCAGGACGATGGGCAGGTTGCCGGTGGCCAGGGGCAGCGAGCCGCGGTAGACCTGGGTGCGGATCGCGGCGAGCAGGGTGTGGCCGAGGCCGGTCACCCCGCCGCCGATCACCACCAGGCCGGGGTTGAAGAAGCTGACCAGGCCGGCGATGACCTGGCCGGTGCGGTTGCCGCCCTCGCGGATCAGGTCGAGGGCGGTGGCGTCACCGGCCGCGGCCGCGGCGGCGACGTCGACGGCGCTGAGCGTGCCGTTCGCCTCCAGCCGGATGGCGAGTTCGGCGGAGAGCTGCTGTTCGGCGGCCTCCACGGCGTCCCGGGCCAGGGCCGCGCCGGAGAAGTGGGCCTCCAGACAGCCCCGGTTGCCGCAGGCGCACGGACGGCCGTCGGGCACCGCCTGGATGTGCCCGATGTCGCCCGCGCTGCCCGTCGTACCGCGGTAGACCTCACCGCCGACGACGATGCCGCAGCCGATGCCGGTACCGATCTTGACGCAGAGGAAGTCGGCGACGGTGCGGGCGACGCCCGCGTGCTGCTCCCCCATCGCCATCAGGTTCACGTCGTTGTCGACCATCACCGGGCAGCCGAGGTCCTGGCTGAGCGCCTCCCGCACGGGGAAGCCGTCCCAGCCCGGCATGATCGGCGGAGCCACCGGGACGCCCTCGGGGAAGCGGACCGGGCCCGGGACGCCGATGCCGGCGCCGTCGAACCCCTCCGCGAGCCCCGAGGCCTTCAGCTTCGCGGCCATGGTGAGCACCTGCTCGAAGACCGCGACCGGTCCCTCGCGCACGTCCATGGGCTGGTTGATGTGCCCGAGGATCTCCAGCTCGGCGTTGGTGACGGCGACGTCGACCGAGGTCGCGCCGATGTCGACGCCGAGGAACCGCAGGTGCGGGTTGAGCCGGATGTTGTGGGAGCGCCGGCCGCCGCGCGAGGCGGCGAGTCCGTCGGCCACGACGAGGTGCGTCTCCAGCAGCCGGTCCACCTCCACGGCCAGTTTCGACCGGGAGAGGTCGACCTGGTCGCCCAGCTGGGCACGGGAGTTGGGTCCGCCGTCGCGCAGCAGCCTGAGGAGCCGGGCCTGGTGGGCGTTGGCGGGTCGCGCTGTCATGCGCCTCACGAACCCCTCCCCGACTCGACCGGCCCGTGCGCGCCGGATTCCGGCCACGTGTGTGGCGTGCTTTCGGATGGGAAAGTAGCAGCGCCTGCCGGAGGTGGGAAGAAGTCGCGCAGGAATTGCCCCCTACTTTTTCCACTCACAGGACAAAGGGGTCCGCCCGGGCACCGGAAAGCGGCTCACAAAGGGGGCGAAAAGGCTGCTGCGCGCCCTCGGGGGCCCGCGCGCGGGGGACGGACGCCGGGCGGCGCCCGGCGTGCTCGCGCACGAGCCGGATGGCCGGTTGCCCGTCGTGGACGGCGACGGCCGCGATCGGCTCGCGGTGCCCGGCCCGGGACCGCCCGCCGCGCTGCCGGGGTGCGGGCGTGCGGCGCCGGCCCGGGTTCAGGGACAGCGCACGACCTGCCCCGCGTACGACAGGTTCCCGCCGAAGCCGAAGAGGAGGACCGGGTCGCCGGTCGACACCGCGCCCTGTTCGACGAGCTTGGAGAAGGCGAGCGGGATGCTGGCGGCCGAGGTGTTGCCGGACTCGGTGACGTCGCGGGCGACGACGGCGTTGACGGCGCCGAGCCGGCGGGCGAGGGGCTCGATGATCCGCAGGTTGGCCTGGTGCAGGACGACCCCGGCGAGGTCCTCGGGCGCCAGCCCCGCCTTCTCGCAGGCCTGACGGGCGACGACCGGCAGCCGGGTGGCGGCCCAGCGGTAGACGCTCTGGCCCTCCTGCGCGAACCGCGGCGGCGTCCCCTCGATCCGCACCGCGTGCCCCATCTCGGGCACCGAGCCCCACAGCACCGGCCCGATCCCCTCCTCCCCGCCCGGGGCGCAGGCCTCCACCACGGCGGCGCCCGCCCCGTCGCCGACGAGCACGCAGGTGGTGCGGTCGGTCCAGTCGGTCACGTCGGACATCTTGTCGGCGCCGACGACCAGCACCCGGCTCGCGCCGCCGGCCCGGACCGCGTGGTCGGCGGTGGCCAGGGCGTGGGTGAATCCGGCGCACACCACGTTGATGTCCATGACGGCGGGCCCGGGCATGCCGAGGCGGGCCGCGACGCGGGCGGCCGTGTTGGGCGAGCGGTCGATGGCGGTGGACGTGGCGACCAGGACCAGGTCGATCTCGGCGGGGGTCCGGCCGGCCGCCGCCAGCGCCTTGGCGGCGGCGTGCGCGGCCAGCTCGTCGACCGGTTCGTCGGGGCCGGCGATGTGGCGGGTGCGGATGCCCACCCGGCTCGTGATCCACGCGTCGCTGGTGTCGACCATGCCCGCCAGGTCCTCGTTGGTGAGGACCCGGGCGGGCTGGTAGTGGCCGACGGCGACGATGCGCGAACCGGTCATGGGTGGGTCCCCCTCGGTGGGTCGGGTGCGGGATGCACCAGTCTGATCAGTGACTCACCGGTACGAGGGCAGGTGAAGCGACAGGAAACGGGCGTGAGGCTTGTCGGCTTCCGTCAGGCCCGGACGGGGTGCGGAACAATGGGACCGCGGAGGTCACCCCGCCGCGCGACGGTCCGGTGGCCCGCGGCGCCCCGTGCGTCAGGGGCCGCTCCGGCCGTCCGCAGGTACGAACCGGGACTGAGCGGGAACGGGTGGAGCATGGGACGAGTCACGGAACGACGCAGGGTTCTCCGCATCAGGGACGGGGCGGTCTCCAGCCGCCCGGACACGCTCGTGGCCGAGGAACCGCTGGAGATCAGGCTGAACGGCAGGCCCCTCGCCGTCACCATGCGCACCCCGGGCGACGACTTCGCGCTGGCGGCCGGGTTCCTGGTGAGCGAGGGGGTGCTCGCGAACGCCGCGGACCTGCGGAACGTCGTCTACTGCGCGGGCGCGACGGCCGACGGGTCGAACACCTACAACGTGGTCGACGTGCGGACGGCCCCCGGCGTGGTGATCCCGGACATCACGCTGGAACGCAACGTCTACACCACCTCCTCCTGCGGCCTGTGCGGCAAGGCCAGCCTGGACGCGGTGCGCACCACGGCCCGCCACCCCATCGCGGACGCTCCCCCGCTGCGGGTGGAGCCGGAGCTGCTGGCGGGCCTGCCCGACCGGCTGCGCGCGGCCCAGCGGGTCTTCGACCGCACCGGCGGCCTGCACGCGGCGGCCCTGTTCGACGAGGCCGGCGAGCTGCTCGACGTACGGGAGGACGTGGGCCGGCACAACGCGGTGGACAAGCTGGTCGGCCGGGCCCTGCAGGGCGGGCGCCTGCCGCTGTCCCGGACGATCCTGCTGGTCTCCGGCCGGGCCTCGTTCGAGCTGGCGCAGAAGGCGGTGATGGCCGGCGTTCCGATGCTGGCGGCGGTCTCCGCGCCGTCCTCGCTGGCCGTGGACCTGGCGGCGGAGACGGGCCTGACCCTGGTGGGCTTCCTGCGGGGCGGTTCCATGAACGTGTACGCGGGTGAGGACCGCATCGCCCTGCGGGCCGGGGCCGCCCGGGGCTGACCGGCCGGTGCCCGGCGCAGGACGAGGGCCGGGGCGGTGCTCAGCCGGAACGCGTCCCCGCGTCGGCCCCGGTCCGTGACCGTCCGGTCCGGTCCCGGGCGCCGGTCCCCTCGAGCGTGTCGTGCGAGCGGCGCTTGGCGATCACCGCGCACACCATCAGCTGCATCTGGTGGAACAGCATCAGCGGCAGCACGGCCAGCGAGGCCTGCGCCCCGAACAGCACGCTCGCCATGGGCAGCCCGGCGGCCAGCGACTTCTTCGAGCCGGCGAACTGGATCACGATCCGGTCCTCCCGGCCGAACCGCAGCGCCCTGGCGCCGTACCAGGTCAGCAGCAGCATCACGGCGAGCAGCACGGCCTCGACGGCGAGCAGCCCGCCGAGCCGGGCCGGGCTCACCCGGTGCCAGATGCCCCGCACCATGCCCTCGCTGAACGCGGTGTAGACGACGAGCAGGATCGAGCCGCGGTCGACCAGCCCCAGTGCCTTCCGGTGGCGGGAGACGAAACCGCCGACCCAGCGGCGCAGCAGCTGTCCGGCGACGAAGGGCACCAGCAGCTGGAGCACGATCTCCACCACCGACCCGGCGGAGAACCCGCCCCCGTCGTTCCCCAGCAGCGTCGCCGCGAGCAGCGGGGTGACGACGATGCCGGCCAGGGAGGAGAAGGACCCGGCGCAGATCGCGGCGGACACGTTGCCGCGGGCGATCGAGGTGAACGCGATCGACGACTGGATGGTGGACGGGACCAGGGTGAGGAAGAGCAGGCCCTGGTGGAGCGGGTCGGTCAGGAGCACCGGGACGAGTCCCCGGGTGGCCAGGCCCAGCACCGGGAAGACGACGAAGGTGCAGGCCAGCACGGTGACGTGGAGCCGCCAGTGCTTCAGCCCCTCCAGGGCCTCGCGGGTGGACAGCCGGGCTCCGTAGAGGAAGAACAGGAAGGCGATCGCGGCCGTGGAGGCGCCGGAGGCGACGTCGGCGTCGGTCCCCCGGGCGGGCAGCAGCGTGGCCAGGCCCACCGTCCCGAGCAGCAGCAGGATGTACGGGTCGACCGGCAGCCGGCTCGGCCGTCGTAGGCGTTTCACGGTGCTCCACTTGCTTGTGCGCGCGCTCGTACTCGGGGGTCCCCCTCCCCCATCCTGCTCCCCTCCTCCGTGACCGCGGGAATCGGTCCTCCGTGACCGCGGGAACCCGGTGCACCGCTCCCCCGTCATCACGCTCCACGAGGGGCCCGCGCCTCGCCCCGAGGGGCGGTCATGGGGTCGTACGGATTCGGTGGAGATTGCTCCACCGAAACTTACCCCTCGGTCAGGTTTCTGTCCGACCCCTCCCCATGTGGGCGCATTTCCCTCCGCCGACCGGCGCCGACGAGAGCTCCACCCGGTTTTCCGCCCCCTCCCGCCCGCCGGCCGCGTGGGGTAGCTTTCACGGCGCCGTGCGGGACGAGGGTGTCGCCGCACCGGTCCGGGCACCGAGGAGCGGAGAGCGGGATTGCGCGATGTCACCACCCCTCCGCTGCCCCTGGAGCCTCCGGCGGGCGGGCTGGCCGACGTGGTCTTCCGGTACGCCGAGGAGGACCCGTCGCGTGTCGCGCTCGGCCGCAAGGACGCCACCGGCCGGTGGCGGGACGTGACCTGCGCGGAGTTCCGCGACGAGGTGCTGGCCCTCGCGAAGGGCCTCCTCGCGGGCGGCGTCCGGTTCGGCGACCGGGTCGCGATCATGTCCCGCACCCGGTACGAGTGGACTCTCCTCGACTTCGCGCTGTGGACGATCGGCGCGCAGGTCGTGCCCGTCTACCCCACGTCCTCCGCCGAGCAGTGCCTCTGGATGCTGCACGACGCGGAGGTGACGGCCGCGATCGTGGAGCACGAGGACCACGCGATGACGATCGCCACCGTCATCGACCGGCTGCCGCGGATGCGCCGGCTGTGGCAGCTCGACGCCGGCGCGGTGCAGGAGCTCTACGACGCCGGCGCGCACCTCGACGACGAGGTGGTGCACCGGCACCGGCAGGCGGTCACCCCCGACTCCGTGGCGACGGTCGTCTACACCTCGGGCACCACCGGGCGCCCTAGGGGCTGTGTGCTCTCGCACGGCGGCTTCATGTACGAGGCGGACACCGTCATCGAGCGCTGGGAACCGGTGTTCCGCTCCCGCCGGGGCGACGAGGCGTCGACGCTGCTGTTCCTGCCGCTCGCGCACGTCTTCGGGCGGATGGTGGAGGTCGCGGCGATCCGCGGGAAGGTGAGGTTCGGCCATCAGCCGCAGCTGCACGCGGCGGCGCTGCTGCCCGACCTGGCCGCGTTCCGGCCGACCTTCATCCTGGCGGTGCCGTACATCTTCGAGAAGGTGCTCGACGCGGCGCGGCGCAAGGCGGAGCGGGAGGGCCGCTCGGGGCCGTTCGAGAAGGCCGTCGACGTGGCCGTCGCGTACGCGGACGCGGTGGAGGCGAAGGCCTGGGGCACCGGGCCCGGCCCGTCCGCGGCGCTGCGGCTGCGGCACCAGCTCTTCGACAAGCTCGTCTACGCCAGGATCCGCGCGGCGATGGGCGGCAGGATCCGGCACGCCATGTCGGGCGGCTCGGCGATGGACCGCCGGCTCGGGCTGTTCTTCGCGGGCGCCGGCGTGCACGTCTACGAGGGGTACGGCCTCACCGAGTCGACGGCGGCGGCCGTCGCCAACCCGCCCGGGCGCACCCGTTACGGAACGGTCGGCCTGCCCATCCCCGGGGTCGCCGTGCACATCGCGGACGACGGCGAGGTCTGGCTGCGCGGCGACAACGTCTTCGAGGGCTATCTCAACGACCCCCGGGCCACCGACGAGACCCTGCGCGACGGCTGGCTGGCCACCGGCGACCTCGGCTCCCTCGACGAGGACGGCTACCTCACCCTCACCGGCCGCAAGAAGGAGATCCTGGTGACCTCCGGCGGCAAGAGCGTCTCGCCCGGGGTGCTGGAGGCGCGGGTGCGGGACCATCCGCTGGTCGACCAGTGCATCGTCGTCGGCAACGACCGCCCGTACGTCGCCGCGCTGGTCACCCTGGACCAGGAGGCCGTCGAGCACTGGCTGGCGATGCGCGGCAAGCCGCGGACGCCGCCGGCCGAGCTGGTGCGCGACCCGGACCTGGAGGCGGAGGTGCGGCGGGCCGTGGTCACGGCGAACACCCTGGTCTCGCACGCCGAGTCGATCCGCACGTTCCGCATCCTGGCGCAGCCGTTCACCGAGGAGCACGGACTGCTCACGCCGTCGCTGAAACTGAAGCGGAAGGCGATCGAGAAGGCGTACGGACCCGAGGTCGAGGCGCTTTACCGGGCATGATTTTCCCGGTCAGGAATGCATCACGGGACGTGATCGTTGACGATGGGGGTAACACTTGTCGTACCTGACCACAACCGAAGGATCGAGTAGCTCGTGAGCAAGGTCCCCCCGATCATCCTGAACAACGGCGTCGAGATGCCCCAGCTGGGCTTCGGCGTCTGGCAGGTGCCGGACGCGGAGGCCGAGACGGCCGTGACGACGGCACTGGAGGCCGGCTACCGCAGCATCGACACCGCGGCGATCTACGGCAACGAGGAGGGCACCGGCCGGGCCCTCGCGAAGTCGGACGTGCCGCGCGAGGAACTCTTCGTCACCACCAAGCTCTGGAACAGCGACCAGGGGTACGACTCCACCCTGCGGGCGTTCGACGCGTCCCTGTCGAAGCTGGGCCTCGAGTACGTGGACCTCTACCTGATCCACTGGCCGACGCCGGCCCGGGACCGGTACGTCGACACGTACAAGGCGTTCGAGAAGCTGCTCGCCGACGGCCGGACGCGGGCCATCGGCGTGTCCAACTTCCTGCCGGAGCACCTGGACCGTCTGGTCTCCGAGACGTCCGTCGTCCCCGCGGTCAACCAGATCGAGCTGCACCCGCATCTGCAGCAGGGCGCGGCGCGCGAGTACCACGCCGAGCGGGGCATCGCCACCGAGGCGTGGTCGCCGCTCGGTTCCGGCAAGGGCATCCTGGAGATCCCGGCGCTGGTGGCGATCGCGCGGAAGCACGGCCGTACGCCGGCCCAGGTGGTGCTGCGCTGGCACCTGCAGCTCGGCAACGTCGTCATCCCGAAGTCGGTGACGCCGTCCCGGATCGAGGAGAACATCGACGTCTTCGGGTTCAGCCTGGACGCCGAGGACCTCGCCGCGATCAGCGCGCTGAACGAGGACCGGCGCATCGGCTCGGACCCGGCGGAGTTCAACGACTGACCTCGCCCACCCGACGGCCTCCCCTCGGTCGGGGGGAGGCCGTCGTGCGTCCGCGGGACGGCGCTCAGGTGGGCTGGCCGACGGGCCGTACGACGACGGTGTTGACGTCGACACCGGCCGGCTGCGCCATGGCCCAGACGACGGATTCGGCGATCTGGTCGGCGGTGAGCAGATCGCCGGGCGGCAGGCTGCCGTAGGAGTCCCAGAACGGCGTCTCCGTCCGGCCGGGCGCGACCAGGGTGACGCCCACGCCCCACTCGGTGACCTGCCGGCGGGTGTTCTCGGCGAGTCCGGTCACCGCCCACTTGGTGGCCCCGTAGAGGTTGCCGGGCCCGTGCACGAACCCGGCGACGCTGCCGACCAGCACGATCCGCCCGCGGGTCTCCTTCAGGGCGTCGACGGAGGCCCTGATCAGCAGGGCGGGACCGAGGACGTTGGTCAGCACCATCTCGGTCCACCCGGCGGGGTCTCCCTCGGCCACCGTGTCGTGGGTGGCGAAACCGGCGTTGGCGACGACGGTGTCCAGGCGGCCGAACCGTGTCAGCACGGTGTCCACCGCCGCCCGTACGTCGTCGTACTCGGCCGCGTTCCCGGTGATCGTCAGCAGGTCCTCGGGCTCACCGAGTTCCTTCGCGAAGCCGCGCAGCCGCTCCTCGCCCCGCCCGGTGACGGCCACCCGCTGTCCCGCGTCCAGCAACCGCCGGGCGACGGCGGCGCCGATACCTCCCCCAACTCTCGGCTTCGCTCGAGCCGGGGGGACCCCCACCCCCACCGGTGATGAGCGCGACCGGAGAGTCGGTCATGGAAACCCCCTGCGTGTCGTCGTGTGCCGGGGAGTCCATCACTTGGAGAGCTCTCCAAGTCAAGTCGTCACACGGGCCGTACCGCCGTGTGGACCGTGTGGGCCGCCAGGACGAACACGTCGGGGCGGTGGTGCACGCTCGCCCTGTCGTCGGGGTCGAGGAGGCGGTCGAGGGTGGCGCGGTCGTCGGCGTCCAGGTCCTCGCCGACGACCTCGCGGGTGCGGGTGAGGGCGGTGACCACGTAGGCGCGGGCGCGGTCCGTGACCGGGGCGGGCAGGTCCAGGAGGAAGGTGCGCGAGCGGGTGTGGTGCAGGCCGGCCGAGGTGAGCAGGGCCGGCCAGTCCTCGACGACGGCCACCGAGCCCGGCAGCTCGGCGCGCATCCGGCCGAACCGCTCCTCCTCCGCCACGTCGACGCGCGCCTGGAGACCGGGCCGGCCGAAGCCGATGTCGCGGGGCAGGAACCGGGGAGGCAGACCGCCCTCCAGTACGGCCAGCGTGCCACCGGGCGCCAGTCGCTCCGCGCAGGCGGCCAGCGCGGCGGCCTGGTCCCCGAGGTGGTGGATGCTGCGGCTGGCCCACAGCAGGTCGGCCGGATAGTCCAGCTCGCCGAGCACACCGGGGAGTTCCCCGGCGAGGGTGGCGAAGCGGTCGGCGGCGCCCTGGCGCCCGGCCCGGTCCCCGGCCCGCTCCAGCAGCGGTTCGGAGCTGTCGACCGCCACCACCCGCGCGCCCGGGAAGGTCTCGGCGAACAGGCACGAGATGACGCCGGGGCCGCTGCCCGCGTCCACGATCAGTCCCGGTTCCGTCACCTCCTTCGCCAGCCAGTTCAGGGCCCGCTCGTACAGGGGCGTGAAGAGTTCGGCCTGCGACTCGAGCAGGGGGGCCAGCTCGGCCCAGTCGACGTCGCCGTGGCCGTGCCCGTGGTCGTGCCGGTGCTCGTGGTGGTGCGCCATGGTGCTCAGCCTCTCCGCTCGGTTGCCGTCAGGGTGCGACGGCGCACCGGGAGCGGGCAACTGGCGTTGCCGTTCCCGCAAAAGGTGCCGTGCGGAGGCACGCGGCGGTCCGCCGGGGCGGGACCCGGTGGGTCCCGCCCCGGCGGACCGGTGGTCAGCCCGTCACGACAGCGGCGGGTACGCGTTCTTCATCAGTTCCTGGAACTGGGCGGAGAACCAGTGCCCGGAGATCGGGGCGTCCGCCAGGGCGCCCGACATGTTGTTGTCGTTCCGCGGGTTGCCGGTGTACGTCGGGTCGCACATCCGGTCGAAGTCCTTGCCCTCGTCGTTCGGGATGGCCTTGCTCGCCCCGTCGGACTCGCCCGGGGGCTTCATCCACACGTAGGCGTCGATCCCGGCCGCCGGGGAGGCCTGCGGCCGCTCACCGAGGCCCGCGCCCTTCTGGTTGCACCAGTTGCCCGTGTTGAACCGGCGGTCGTAGCGGCCGCCGTCGACGTAGGTGTCGACGCTGGTCGTGGCGCCGGGTCCGGTGGGCCGGTTCGCACCGCCCCAGCCGTTGCGGGAGGTGTCGATCAGCATGCCGATCTTGGAGTCGAAGCCGAGCGAGACCAGCTTCTCGCGCAGGGCCTGGGCGTACGACAGCTCGTCGACGTAACGGTTCCAGCTGACCCACTTGGACTCGCGCACCGACTTGCCGGCCACGCTGTCGTTGATGGAGAAGTGGTCCTCCTTCAGCGCGCTGTAGTTGGCCGTGTTGGCGATGAAGCCGTGCACGTCGGCGACGGTCGCGCCCTCGGCGGTCGCGGCCTGCTTGAACATCTCGGCGGAGGCGCCGAAGTTGTCGTCCCAGCCCAGCCAGCCGTGGTGTCCGGCGTCCACGTAGTTGTAGACGTTGGGCACGTCGCCGAGCTTGTTGAGGGCGTAGCCGACGCCCTTGACGTAGTTGCCGTTGGCCTTCATCACGTCGCAGTTGGGCGTGGCGGTGGCCCGCGGGGAGACGTTGGTGACCAGGTTCGGCAGGGAGTCGATCTCGACCGTGGTGACGATCCGCAGCGAGGCGTACTTCGAGTCGGCGAGGATGGCCTTGATCGGGTCGATGTACTGCGTCTTGTACTTGTCGATCTCCGTCGGGCCGAGCTCGCCGTTGGAGGCGAGGGCGGCGCAGTCACGGCCGGGCAGGTTGTAGATGACCAGCTGGATGACGAGCTCGCCGGACCCCTTCTGCCGCAGGGCCTCGTCGAGGTGGTCGCGCAGGCCCATCTTGCCGTTGGCGCCGTTGATGGCGGCGGTGCGGTCCAGCCAGACGCCGGTGGGCTGGTTGGCGATGCGGCTGCCGCCCGGCTCGGCGGCGGCGTTCGCGGACCACTCGGGGTTCACGTACACCTTGGCGCCGTCGTAGGGGTTGTTCACCCGGTTGCCGGGGGGCGGGTCGGTCGGGTCCGGCGGCGGGTCGGTGGGGCCGCCGCCGGAGTCGACGTTGCAGGTCACGCCGTCGAGGGTGAAGGTGGCGGGGACGGCGTTGCTGCCGCTGTAGGTGCCCTGGAAGCCGAAGGAGGTCGAGCTCCCGGTGGCGAGGGTGCCGTTGTAGGACTCGTTGGCGGCGGTGACGTTGGCGCCGGACTGGCTCACCTTGGCGTTCCAGCCGTTGGCGATCTTCTGGTTGCCGGCGTAGGACCACTTCAGCGACCACGACGACTTGGCGGCGCTGTTGTTGGTGATCGTCACGGACGCGGTGAAGCCGGAGCCCCAGTCGTTCTGCACCTTGTAGTCCACGGTGCAAGGGACGGCGGCAGCCGCGCCGGCGGCGCCGGGGGCGGCGGCGATCGCCGTCCCGGTGGCGCCGGCGACCAGCGCCATGGCGGCGAGAAGCGCGGTTCTGGTGCGACTCATCGTGCGGGTTTCCTATCCGTAGGGGGCTGTCCTTCTCGAGCGCGCGCGGACGATCGCGCGGCCTGGTGCCTTACGGGTGGGGGCGCCGTCCGGGGCCGGTCGGAACAGGCCGGTGACGCCGGCCGGGGTTTCCGGGCGGCACGGACGGCAGGTGGATCCCACGGAACGAGCGACCCCGCGTCAGGTGCTCCACACATGCACGGGGCCGGCTAAAAGTACTGAACGCGGGGGGTGGCGCATGAGCGACTCCTTGCAGCTCGGACGCGTCGTGACGGACGCGTCGACTGATGGAACCGCTCCCACTGGTGCACATGAAGCTAGCGCCAAGTGACGGCGAAGAACAGGGGGCCTGCCGACTTTCCCCCCAGCTCGGACCGTCGAATGTTTTCGATTCGCCACAAGGCTTGACCGCCCCCTACCCCGTCCCCACTATGGGAGCGCTCCCACTGGTTCAAGGCTTGACATGTCCGAGTCGCAGGAGGAACCAGCACCATGCATCCCCCACCCAGGAGACGCGGAGGCTTACGGCGGTTGCTGACGGCCGCCGCGGCGGCTCTCGCACTTCCGCTGACGATGCTCTCGACCGGCTCCACCCCCGCCCAGGCGGCGGCCGTCCAGTGCAGCGTCGACTACAAGGCGAACGACTGGGGCTCCGGGTTCACCACGGAGCTGACCCTCACCAACCGCGGTGCGGACGTCATCGACGGCTGGACCCTGACGTACGACTACGCGGGCAACCAGAAGCTCGTGAACGGCTGGAACGGCAGCTGGACGCAGTCCGGCAAGTCCGTGACCGTGAAGAACGCCGGGTACAACGCCCGGATCGCCGCCGGCGCCGCCGTCACGACCGGCGGCCAGTTCACCTACAGCGGCAGCAACGCCGCACCCACGTCCTTCGCCATCAACGGCACCCCCTGCGTCGGCGCCCACCAGCCGCCGATCGCCGTGCTGACCAGCCCTCAGGCAGGCGCCGTCTACACGCAGGGCGAGACCGTCCCGCTCGCCGCCACCGCGGCGGCGGCCGACCAGGCCGCCATCACCAAGGTGGAGTTCTACGACGACACCGAGCTGCTGGGCTCGGACACCAGCTCGCCCTTCACGCTCTCCGTCGCTGGTTTGACCGTGGGCAGTCATTCGCTGGTGGCGAAGGCGTACGACAGCATGGGCGCCTCCGCCAGTTCGACCCCGGTCGGCATCACGGTCGCCTCGGGCCCCGCCGTGGTGGCCACGCCGTCCCAGCTGGGCGTCCAGCAGGGCGAGTCGGGCACGTACGAGGTGAAGCTGTCCAAGCAGCCGAGCGCGAACGTGACCGTCACGACGGCCCGGGCGAGCGGCAACTCGGGGCTGTCGGTCTCCGCCGGGGCCTCGCTCACCTTCACGCCGTCGAACTGGAACACCGCGCAGAAGGTGACGATCGCCGCCGACTCCTCGGGCAGCGGCACGGCGGTCTTCGAGTCCTCGGCCCCGGGCCACGCCAAGGCGGCGGTCACGGTGACGCAGCTGGGCGCCCAGAAGGACTACGACGCGCGCTTCCTGGAGCTGTACGGGAAGATCACCGACCCGGCGAACGGCTACTTCTCGCCGGAGGGCATCCCGTACCACTCGGTCGAGACGCTGATCGTCGAGGCGCCGGACCACGGCCACGAGACCACCTCGGAGGCGTACAGCTACCTGCTGTGGCTGCAGGCGATGTACGGCAAGGTGACCGGTGACTGGTCGAAGTTCAACGGGGCCTGGGAGATCATGGAGAAGTACATGATCCCGACCCACGCCGACCAGCCGACCAACTCCTTCTACAACGCCTCGAAGCCGGCGACGTACGCGCCCGAGTACGACACCCCGAACGAGTACCCGTCGCAGCTCGACTCCAATGTCCCGGTCGGTCCCGACCCGATCGCGGCCGAGCTGAAGTCCGCCTACGGCACGGACGACGTCTACGGCATGCACTGGATCCAGGACGTCGACAACGTGTACGGCTACGGCAACTCGCCGGGCAAGTGCGAGGCGGGTCCGGCGGACACCGGGCCGTCGTACATCAACACCTTCCAGCGCGGTCCGCAGGAATCGGTGTGGGAGACCGTCCCGCAGCCCACCTGCGACGCCTTCAAGTACGGCGGGAAGAACGGCTACCTGGACCTGTTCACCAAGGACGCGTCCTACGCCAAGCAGTGGAAGTTCACCAACGCCCCGGACGCCGACGCGCGCGCCGTGCAGGCCGCGTACTGGGCGGACCTGTGGGCCAAGGACCAGGGCAAGGGCTCCCAGGTCTCCGCGACCGTCGCCAAGGCCGCGAAGATGGGTGACTACCTGCGCTACGCCATGTACGACAAGTACTTCAAGAAGGTCGGCAACTGCACCAGCCCGTCCTGCCCGGCCGGCACCGGCAAGGACGCCTCGCACTACCTGCTGTCCTGGTACTACGCCTGGGGCGGTGCCACCGACACCTCGGCGGGCTGGGCCTGGCGCATCGGCTCCAGCCACGCGCACGGCGGTTACCAGAACCCCCTCGCCGCGTACGCGCTGAGCACCTACGCGCCGCTGAAGCCGAAGTCGGCGACGGGCGCGGGCGACTGGGCGAAGTCGATGCAGCGGCAGCTGGAGTTCTACCGCTGGCTGCAGTCCGACGAGGGCGGCATCGCGGGCGGCGCGACCAACAGCTGGGCGGGCCGGTACACGACCCCGCCGTCCGGCACGCCGACCTTCTACGGCATGCACTACGACGAGAAGCCGGTCTACCACGACCCGCCGTCCAACCAGTGGTTCGGCTTCCAGGCGTGGTCGATGGAGCGGGTCGCCGAGCTGTACCAGCAGACCGGCAACGCGCTCGCCAAGTCGGTCCTCGACAAGTGGGTGGACTGGGCGCTGTCCGAGACCACGATCAACCCGGACGGCTCCTTCCGGATCCCGTCGACGCTGCAGTGGTCGGGCAAGCCCGACACCTGGAACGCGTCGTCGCCCGGCGCCAACAGCGGACTGCACGTCACCGTCGCCGACTACACCAACGACGTCGGTGTGGCCGCGGCGTACGCCAAGACGCTGACGTACTACGCCGACCGCTCCGGTGACACGGAGGCGGCGGCCACGGCGAAGGCGCTCCTCGACGGCATGTGGGAGAACAACCAGGACGCGCTCGGCATCGCCGTCCCGGAGACCCGCACCGACTACAACCGCTTCGACGACCCGATCCACGTACCGAGCGGCTGGAGCGGCACCATGCCCAACGGCGACGCGATCAACTCGTCGTCGACGTTCGAGTCGATCCGGTCCTTCTACCAGGACGACCCGGCGTGGTCGAAGATCGAGTCCTATCTGGCGGGCGGCGCCGCGCCCACCTTCACGTACCACCGGTTCTGGGCCCAGGCCGACATCGCCCTGGCCATGGGCTCGTACGCGGAGCTTCTCGAATAGCCCCCGCCGACGCTCCGCGGACCGGTCCCGGCACCTGACGCCGGGGCCACACACGGCCGGGCGGTCCCACGCGCGCACGGTGGGGCCGCCCGGCCCTCGCACGCTCTCCCCGACTCCCCCTCCCCCCAAGAGGAAGGAACCCCCGTGCGAAGAACCCGCATCCTCACGACCGTGCTCGCGCTGGCGGCCGGTCTGCTCGCGGGCGGCCCGCCCGCCCTGGCCGCCGGCGCCCCGGAGCCGGCCGGCACGCTCGCCGCCGACACCTACACCTGGAAGAACGCGCGCATCGACGGCGGCGGCTTCGTGCCCGGCATCGTCTTCAACCGCGGTGAGAAGGACCTGGCCTACGCCCGCACCGACATCGGCGGCGCCTACCGCTGGCAGGAGTCCACGAAGACCTGGACCCCGCTGCTCGACTCGGTCGGCTGGGACGACTGGGGGCACACCGGTGTGGTGAGCCTCGCCTCCGACTCCGCCGACCCCGACCGGGTGTACGCGGCGGTCGGCACGTACACCAACGACTGGGACCCGACGAACGGCGCGGTGCTGCGCTCCACCGACCGGGGCGCGAGCTGGAAGAAGGCGGACCTGCCGTTCAAGCTGGGCGGGAACATGCCGGGGCGCGGCATGGGCGAACGCCTGGCGGTCGACCCGAACCGCAACAGCGTGCTGTACCTGGGCGCGCCCAGCGGGAACGGGCTGTGGCGGTCGACCGACGCGGGGGCGAGCTGGTCGAAGGTCACGTCCTTCCCCAACCCCGGGAACTACGCCCAGGACCCGAGTGACACCTCGGGGTACGCCTCCGACAACCAGGGCGTCGTCTGGGTCACCTTCGACGAGTCGACGGGCCGCGCGGGGACGGCGACGAAGACGGTCTACGTCGGGGTCGCCGACAAGGAGAACGCGGTCTACCGGTCGACGGACGCCGGCGCGACCTGGCAGCGGATCGCCGGACAGCCGACCGGATACCTGGCGCACAAGGGCGTCCTCGACGCCGAGAACGGCTACCTGTACCTCGCGTACAGCGACACGGGCGGCCCGTACGACGGCGGCAAGGGCCGGCTCCACCGCTACGCGACGGCGACCGGCACCTGGACGGACATCAGCCCGGTGGCGGAGGCCGACACCTACTACGGCTTCAGCGGCCTGACCGTGGACCGGCAGAACCCCGGCACGGTGATGGCGACGGCGTACAGCTCCTGGTGGCCGGACACGCAGATCTTCCGCTCGACGGACAGCGGCGGCACCTGGACGCAGGCGTGGAACTACACGTCGTACCCCGACCGCGAGAACCGCTACACGATGGACGTCTCGTCGTCCCCCTGGCTGACCTGGGGCGCGAACCCGTCACCGCCCGAACAGACGCCGAAACTCGGGTGGATGACGGAGGCGCTGGAGATCGACCCGTTCGACTCCGACCGGATGATGTACGGGACGGGCGCGACGGTCTACGGCACGGAGAACCTGACGAACTGGGACGACGACACGTCGTTCACCATCACCCCGATGGTGCGGGGCCTGGAGGAGACGGCCGTCAACGACCTGATCTCTCCCCCCTCGGGCGCCCCGCTGATCAGCGCGCTCGGTGACGTCGGCGGCTTCCGGCACACGGACCTGACCAAGGTGCCGTCGATGATGTTCACCCAGCCGAACTTCACGTCGACGACCAGTCTGGACTTCGCCGAGACCCATCCGAACACGGTGGTACGGGCCGGCAACCTGGACTCCGGGCCGCACATCGCGTTCTCGACCGACAACGGCGCCAACTGGTTCGCGGGGAAGGACCCTTCGGGGGTGAGCGGCGGCGGCACGGTCGCGGCGGCGGCCGACGGCAGCCGGTTCGTGTGGAGTCCGCAGGGCGCGGGCGTGCACCACACGACCGGGTTCGGCACGTCCTGGTCGGCGTCGAGCGGCATCCCGGCGGGGGCGACCGTGGAGTCCGACCGGGTGGACCCGAAGACGTTCTACGGCTTCAAGTCCGGGAGGTTCTACGTCAGTACGGACGGCGGCGCGACGTTCACGGCCTCGTCCGCGACGGGGCTCCCGGCCGGTGACAGCGTGCGCTTCAAGGCGCTCCCGGGCGCGAAGGGCGACATCTGGCTGGCGGGCGGGTCGAACGACGGGGCGTACGGCCTGTGGCACTCCACGGACTCGGGCGCGACCTTCACCAAGCTGTCGAACGTCGACGAGGCCGACACCGTCGGCTTCGGCAAGGCGGCGCCTGGCTCCTCGTACCAGACCCTCTTCACCAGCGCGGAGATCGACGGCGTACGCGGCGTCTTCCGCTCCACGGACAAGGGCGCGACCTGGACCCGGATCAACGACGACGCCCACCAGTGGGGCTGGACGGGCGCGGCGATCACCGGTGACCCGCGGGTCTACGGCCGGGTGTACGTGGCGACCAACGGCCGCGGCGTCGTCTACGGCGACACCACGGACACCGGCGGCACGGATCCGGACCCGGAGGAGCCGGACCCCGGGCCGGCGGGCGCCTGCAAGGTGACCTACACGATCACCAACCAGTGGGCCGACGGCTTCCAGGCCGACGTCCGGCTGACCAACACGGGTGCGGCCGCCTGGAAGGGCTGGTCCCTGACCTGGTCCTTCGCCGACGGCCAGAAGATCTCCCAGCTCTGGAACGGCTCCCACACCCAGTCGGGCCCGGCGGTGACGGTCCGCAACACCGACTGGAACGGCACGGTGGCGGCGGGCTCGTCGGCGGCCTTCGGCTTCACGGCGACCGGATCGGCGGCCAGCGGCAAGCCCACGGCCTTCCGGGTGGGCGGGGAGACCTGCACGGTGGGCTGATCCCCGGTTCATCCCGGCCCGCCCGTACCCGGTACGGGCGGGCCGGGGTCATGAGACCGCCGGGAGGGACATGGTCACCATGAGGTTCTCGGGACCCGCCCTCGCCGTCGCGGCGCTGATGTCGGTCGCCGCCCGTGGCGGGTCGTCCGAGCCCGAGGCGCCGGCGGGCGCGGCGAGCGGTGCGGAGTCCCGGCGGGCCGGGGCCGTGGAGACGAGCCCTCCGGCGGACGCCGCACCGGTCGCCGCCGTCATGCCCGACGTCACCGGCGGCAACGCCCGGCGCGCGCACGAGCGGATGGGCTCCGGCCTCGACATGGTCTTCGCGGACGCGAGCGGGCGGGGCCGTCCGGTGGACGACCCCGCCGCGTGGAAGGTCTGCGGCTCCCGGCCGGGGCCCGACGAGCGGACCACCGGGCACTGCGCGCAGGTCAGGGCGTGCGGACCGTCGGCCTCGGCGGGGTGGGCATGCCGGCGCCGATGAAGAAGCCGGTGTGCGGGGGCTGGTTGTAGGCGGTGTTCTGCCAGGCCAGGGCCGTGCGGTACAGGGTGTCGTGGAGGAGGGTGGTGATGCGGCGGTCCGTGTCGTGGGGGGTGGAGTAGATGCGCAGGTTCTTGTTGTCGCCGGTGCGCCAGACGACCTCCTCGCGCCAGTCGCCCAGGATGTCACCGGACAGGACCGGGGTGGCCTTGGTGCCGTTGTTCGAGGCCACGCCCGAACCGGTCAGCAGGCGGGTGTCGGAGGACGTGCCGTACTTGTCGATGCGGGTGCCGTCGAGGAGTTCGCGGACCGGGTCGCCGTCCCACCAGGACAGGAAGTTGGCGGAGGAGGGCTTGCGGCCCTTGGTGGCGCCGCCCTCGTCACGGACGCCGCCGTCGGAGGAGGACCACATCTCCGGGCCCGGGTTGCCCGACCAGACGTCCCCCGCGACTCCGCGGCCGTTGTCGCAGCACGCGTCCAGCTTCCAGCGGACCGCGCCGTTCGCCGGGTTGATGTACAGCGCGGCGGGCTGGGCCGTGGACTCGGAGACCTTGTAGTACTCCAGACCGGAGGTCGACGGGTCGAGGTCGCCGAGGTGCTGGGCGTCGCCGTGTCCGGTCCTGGCGGTCCACAGGCCGTTGCCGTTGTCGTCGACGGCCATCGAGCCGTAGACGATCTCGTCCCGGCCGTCGTCGTCGACGTCCCCGACGGACAGGCTGTGCGAGCCCTGGCCGTCGTACCCCCTGCCGCTGTTGGTGGAGGAGTTGGTGTCGAAGGTCCAGCGGCGGGTGAACCGGCCGTCCCGCCAGTCCCAGGCCGCGATCACCGTGCGGGTGTAGTAGCCGCGCGCCATGATCAGGGAGGGGCGGGCGCCGTCCAGGTACGCGGTGCCGGCGAGGAAGCGGTCGACCCGGTTGCCGTAGGAGTCGCCCCAGGAGGAGACCGTGCCGCGGGCCGGGACGTAGTCGACGGTGCCCATCGCCCTGCCGGTCCGCCCGTCGAACATCGTCAGGTACTCGGGGCCGGACAGGACGTACCCGCCGGCGTTGCGGTGGTCGGCGGAGGAGCTGCCGATGACCGTCCCGGTGCCGTCCTTGGTGCCGTCGGCGGTCTTCATGGCGACCTCGGCCCTGCCGTCGCCGTCGTAGTCGTACACCTGGAACTGCGTGTAGTGGGCGCCGGAGCGGATGTTGCGGCCCAGGTCGACGCGCCACAGCCGGGTGCCGTCCAGCTTGACGCCGTCGACGATCGTGGTGCCGGTGTAGCCGGACTGGGAGTTGTCCTTGGCGTTGGTGGGCTGCCACTTGAGCACGATGTCGAGGGCGCCGTCGCCGTCGAGGTCGCCGACGGAGGCGTCGTTGGCCTCGTAGGTGTAGGAGACCCCGTCGGGGGTGGTGCCGCCGGGCGGCGGACTGATCGGCACGTCCTTGTAGCCGGCGCGGAACTGGATCGCGTGGACCGAGTCGCCCTGTTCGGTGCCGTTCACCACCGCGCGGACGGTGTAGTCGGCGTGGGAGGGCGCGCCGGAGTGGAAGTAGGTGGTGGAGCCGGTGACGGGGCTGGAGTTGACCTTGGTGCCGGCCCGGTAGACGTTGAAGGCGACGTCGTCCGGGTCGGTGCCGAGCCAGCGCCAGCCGACCAGGTTGCCGCTGCCGGTGTGCACGCTGACGACGCCGCGGTCCAGCTTCTCGACCTGCCGTGCGGTGGCGGCCTCGGCGGGCGCGTCCGACAGCGCGGTCAGACCGGCGCCGGCCAGGGCGGCCACGGCGAGTGCCGCGGGCAGGACGGCACGGCGTCTGCGGTGCCTGTGGGGGTGGGTCACGGGACGGACCTCCTGGGAGGACGGGCGGGTTCCGTCTACCGGTCGCCGCCGGGGCCCTCCAGGTTGCCGTCCTCCCGCTTCCGGTACGCCCGGAGGCCGAACACGGGGTCCGGGCGGGGCCGGTCCTGGTCCGGGAGCCCGGCCAGCCGGGCGGCGAACTCCTCGGTGAGCGGCTCGCCGGGCGGCAGGGTGACGAACCAGCCGCGCCGCAGGTCCGCGAGGGCGCGGCGGGGGCTGCGGCCCTGACCGTGGCCCCGGAAGCGGGCCTGCCCGGCCGGGAGCAGTCCGTGCCCCGCGGCGCAGGCCTCCACGTCGGCGGGCGCGTCGCGCACCGGGCTGGGCGGGCGCGCGGCGAGGACCGCGTCGATGTCGCTGCCGACGTTGTGGGAGGCGCCCTTGTGGACGGTGGTGACGTAGACGCCGCCGGGCCGCAGCACGCGGGCGCACTCGCCGACGACCGCCCGCACGTCCTCGGGACCGGACAGCAGGTGCAGCAGCCACACGCTGACGACGGCGTCGAACCGTGCGTCGGCGAAGGGCAGCCGGCGGCTGTCCGCGCGGACCACGGCGCCCGGCAGGCGGGCCGCCGCCGTCCGGGTCATCGCCGGGGCGAGATCGACGCCCGTCACCCGCAGACCGGGACGGACGGCGGGAAACCGCCGGGTCACGATGCCGGTGCCGCAGGCGACGTCCAGCAGGTCCCGCGCACCACCGGGCACGAGGCTCAGCACGGCCTCGGCCGCGGCCGCGGCCCGGGGTTCGCCGCCGCGCAGGGTGTCGTACCGTTCCGCTTCCTCGTCGTAGTCCAGCACGCGCCTCAGTGTGCACCGTGTCCGGGCGCCAGGTCCTCCACCCTGCGGGCGAGTTCGAGATCCTTCTCGGTGACGGTGCCGCCCGCGCTGTGGGTGTGCACGGACAGCGCCACGGTGTCGTAGCCGAGGGTGAGGTCGGAGTGGTGGCCGAGCTCCTCCTGCACCTGGGCGATGTGGACGACCATCGCCGTCGCCGCGACGTGCGAGCCCAGCCGGTAGGAGCGGGTGATCCGGTCACCGTCGAGCGACCAGCCCGGCAGTTCGGCCAGCCGGTCCTCGATCTCCTTCTGCGACAGCGGTTCGACGGGCATGGGCTGCGCTCCTTCGCCGGTGCGGTTCTCGTGCCGGACTCCCAGGCTGCCACAGAAGACCCTCCGAAGCCCTGGTCAGGAGCGGACCGCTCCCCGGAGGGACCGTTTCTCGATTACCGTCCCGGCATGACCACTGTCACGTCCACCACCGCTTCCCGGACCGAGGGCGTGGGCCCGCTGCTGCGCGCCTGGCGGGAACAGCGGCGGGTCAGCCAGCTGGAGCTGGCCCTGCGCGCCGATTCCTCCGCCCGGCACATCAGCTTCATCGAGACCGGCCGCTCCCGGCCCAGCCAGGAGATGGTGCTGCGGCTGGCCGAGCACCTGGACGTACCCGTGCGGGAGCGCAACGCGCTGCTGCTGGCGGCCGGTTACGCGCCCCACTACCCGGAGACCCCGCTGAACGATCCCGCGCTGGAGGTGGTGCGCGAGGGCATCGAGCGGCTGATCAGCGGCTTCGAGCCGTATCCGGCGCTGGTGGTGGACGCGGTGTACGACGTCGCGGCGGCCAACCGGGGGGTCATGGCGCTGCTCGACGGCGTTCCGGAGTCGCTGCTGACGCCACCGCTGAACGCGGTGCGGCTCACCCTGCACCCGCGGGGACTGGCGCCGCGGATCCGCAATCTGCGGGAGTGGCGCGGGCACCTGCTGGAGCAGATGCGGCGGCAGATCGCCCTGCTGCGTTCCGAGCCGTTGCGGGAGCTGTACGAGGAGGTGGCCGCGTTTCCCCTGCCGGACACCGCCGACCGGGAGGAACCGGCCGAGCCGGTGGCGTACTTCGCACTGCCGATGGTGATCGAGCACGAGGGGCGGACGCTGTCGTTCGTGTCGTCGATCTCCACGTTCAACACGCCCATGGACGTGACCGTCGCCGAGCTGGCCGTGGAGACGCTGCTCCCGGCGGACCCGGCGACGGCGCGGTACCTTCAGTCCTGGCTGAGCTGACGCTCCTTCAGCGCCATGTGCTGGAGCAGGGCGAAGCCCGCCACGGTGAGCGCCTGGAGGACCGTCCACGCCGCGCCCGCCGCGGTCGGGGTGAGCCACAGCGCGAGGGCGGCGATGCTCACCGCCGCCCAGGCGAGGTTGGCCTCGACCACGATCCGCACGCCGGCCGCCGGCGGGTGCGGCCGGGCGGCCAGCAGGCCCACGCCGGCCGCGTAGACCGCGAGGAACGCGCCGAGCCCGAGCAGCAGGCCGGAGCCGGCTCCGAGGAACCGGCCGAGCGGCCCGGAGAGGGCGAGGTAGGCGACGGCGTTGGCACCGGTCACCACGGCGTCGAGGGCCAGGAAACGGCGCAGCATCCGCTGCGGCTCCACGGTCCGGGCGAGCACGGCGAGCTGGGTCGTGGACACGGGGCATCATCCTCCGTCGGTATCGGTGGCCGGGTCCCGGGCCGGAGTGCGCCGGCCCGGGACCCGGTGCGTCCACGATCCCGCGCGGGTGGGGCCGGGTCGATTACCTCCCGGGTCATGCGGCGGGGGCCGGTGGGACGGGGCGGTTTCCCGCGGCTCGTGAGAGTCTCGGAGGGACATGGCAGACTGAGCGCATGCCCGGGCGCGTTGGGGAGGCGTGGCGTGAGTGAGCGACGGGCCGCACCCACCGTGGGCCAGGTGGTCCTGGGAAGGCGGCTGCAGGAACTGAGGGAGGCGGCGGGTCTCTCGCGGGAGGAGGCCGCCCGCGTCCTGCGGGTGGCTCCCGCGACCGTGCGCCGGATGGAGACCGCCGAGGTCGCGCTGAAGATCCCGTACGTCCAGCTGCTGCTGAGCGCCTACGGGGTGCCCGAGGACGAGTCCGCCGCGTTCGTCGAGCTCGCCGAGGAGGCGAACCGGCCGGGCTGGTGGCAGCGGTACGGCGACGTGCTGCCCGAGTGGTTCAGCATGTACGTGAGCCTGGAGGGCGCCGCCCGCATCATCCGCTCCTACGAGCCGCACTTCGTGCCGGGGCTGCTGCAGACCGAGGGGTACGCGCGTGCCGTGCTGGAGGCCGGCACGATCGGCACCATCGGGCCCGGGGTGGTGGAGCGGCACGTGGCGCTGCGCATGGAGCGCCAGCGGCTGCTCGAGCGCCCCGACCCGCCGCACCTGTGGGTGCTGATGGAGGAGACGGTGCTGCGCCGTCCGGTGAGCGTCGACGGCCGGGTGATGCGCGACCAGCTCGACAAGCTCCTCGAGTTCTCCGCGCGGGACCGGGTCACGCTGCAGATCGCCGAGTTCGCGGACGGCCCGCACCCGGGCACGTACGCGCCGTTCTCGCTGTTCCGGTTCGCCGAGCCGGAGCTGCCGGACATGGTGTTCACCGAGTACCTGACCGGCGCCCTGTACCTGGACTCCCGCAAGGAGGTGTCGGCGCATCTGGAGGTCCTGGACCACATGACGGCGCGGGCGGCCTCGACACAGCGCACCGAGAAACTGCTGCGGGAGTGCCGCGAGCACTACTGAGCCGCGCGCATCCGAGCAAGCCTTCGCACCCCTCAGGAGAGGACCGCCCATGACCGGATCCGACACCGCGCCCGTCCGCATCGACACCAGCCGGCCGCATCCGGCCCGGGTCTACGACTGGTGGCTCGGCGGCAAGGACAACTACCCGGTGGACGAGGAGCTGGCGCGGAGGATCCTCGCGGCGGACGGCACGGTGTTACGCGGGGCGCGGGCCAACCGCCGGTTCATGCACCGGGCCGTGCGCACCGTCGCCGAGGCGGGGATACGCCAGTTCCTGGACATCGGCACGGGCATCCCCACGGAGCCCAATCTGCACCAGGTGGCGCAGGGCGTCGCCGCGGAGTCCCGGGTGGTGTACGCGGACAACGACCCGATCGTGCTGCGGCACGCCGAGGCGCTGCTGCACGGCACCGCCGAGGGCAGCACGCGGTACGTGCACGCCGACGTGCGGGACGCGGACACGCTGCTGCGCCGGGCGGCCGAGTCCCTGGACCTCGGCCGGCCCGTGGCGCTGTCGCTGGTCGCGCTGACCCACTACCTGGACGACGCCCCGGACGGCGACGACGTGTACGGCCTGCTGGAGCGGTACACCGCCGCGCTGGCGCCGGGCAGCTACCTGATCCTCTCCCAGGTCACGCCCGATCTGAGCCCCGAGGCCGTGCAGCGGGCGGCGGACCTCTTCGGGCGCGGCGGCACGCCCTTCCACCCGCGCTCGCTGGCCGCCTTCTCGCGTTTCTTCACCGGCCTGGAGCTGCTGGGTCCGGGGATCATCCCGGTGCACGGGTGGCGTCCGGAGGCGGAGGACGTGGCGGCGCAGGCGGAGGGCATCGTGCCGGTCTACGCGGGGGTCGCCCGCAAGCCCTGACCGGTGCGGCGGGTCAGGCCGCGCCGTCCTCCCGCCGGCCGGCGTCCTTGTCGTCGTCGACGATCTCCGCGTCGACGACGCCGTCGTCGTCCCGCGGCGGGGTGTGCCGCCCGGTCTCCCCGGCCGGGGCCTGCTGGGTCCGCGCGTACATCGCCTGCCCCATCTTCTGGCTGACCGAGGCGAGTTCCTCCACGGCGGTGCGCAGTTCGGCGGTGTCGGAGGACTCCTGTCCCAGCAGCCGCTTCACCTCCGCGACGGCCGACTCGACCTCGGTCCTGGTCCCGCCCGGCACCCTGTCGCCGTTGTCCTGCAGGAACCGCTCGGTCTGGTAGGCGAGCTGTTCGGCCTGGTTGCGGGTCTCGGCGGCCTCACGGCGTTTGCGGTCCTCCTCGGCGTAACTCTCGGCGTCGCGCATCATGCGGTCGATGTCGTCCTTGGGGAGGGCCGATCCGCCGGTGACGGTCATCTTCTGCTCCCGGCCGGTGGCGAGGTCCTTGGCGGAGACGTGCATGATGCCGTTGGCGTCGATGTCGAAGGCCACCTCGATCTGCGGGACGCCGCGCGGGGCCGGGGGCAGGCCGGTGAGGTCGAAGACGCCCAGCTTCTTGTTGTAGGCGGCGATCTCGCGTTCCCCCTGGTAGACCTGGATGCCGACCGAGGGCTGGTTGTCGGTGGCGGTGGTGAAGATCTCCGAGCGCCGGGTGGGGATCGTGGTGTTGCGTTCGATCAGCTTGGTCATGATGCCGCCCTTGGTCTCGATGCCCAGGGACAGCGGGGTGACGTCGAGGAGCAGGACGTCCTTGACGTCGCCGCGCAGGACGCCCGCCTGGAGGGCGGCGCCCAGGGCCACGACCTCGTCGGGGTTGACGCCCTTGTGCGGCTCCTTGCCGGTGAGTTCGCGGACCAGGTCGGTGACGGCGGGCATCCGGGTGGAGCCGCCGACCAGGATGACGTGGTCGATCGCGGAGAGCTGCACGCCGGCGTCCTTGACGGCCTGGTGGAAGGGCTTCTTGCAGCGTTCCAGGAGGTCCTCGGTGAGCTCCTGGAACTGGGCGCGGGTGAGCTTCTCGTCGAGGTGCAGGGGACCTTCGGCGGAGGCGGTGATGTAGGGCAGGTTGACGGTGGTCTCCGTCGAGGAGGACAGTTCGATCTTCGCCTTCTCGGCGGCCTCCCGCAGTCGCTGGACCGCCATCCGGTCCTGCGCGAGGTCGACGCCGTACTGCCCCTTGAAGCGCTTGACGAGGTACTCGACGACGCGCTGGTCCCAGTCGTCGCCGCCGAGGTGGGTGTCGCCGTTGGTGGCCTTCACCTCGATGACGCCCTCGCCCATGTCGAGCAGCGACACGTCGAAGGTGCCGCCGCCCAGGTCGAAGACGAGGACGGTCTGGTCGTTCTCCTTGTCCAGCCCGTACGCCAGGGCCGCCGCCGTCGGCTCGTTGACGATCCGCAGCACGTTCAGGCCCGCGACCTCCCCGGCCTCCTTGGTGGCCTGGCGCTGGGTGTCGTCGAAGTACGCCGGCACGGTGATGACGGCGTCGGTGACGTCCTCGCCGAGGTAGGACTCGGCGTCCCGGCGCAGCTTCTGCAGCACCCGGGCGGACAGCTCCTGCGCCCGGTAGCGGGTGCCGTCGACGGAGCCCTGCTCCGGGAACCGCCAGTGCGCGTCGCCCATGTACCGCTTCACCGAGCGGGCGGTGCGGTCGACGTTCGTCACGGCCTGCCGTTTGGCGACCTCGCCGACCAGCACCTCGCCGTTCTTGGCGAAGGCCACCACCGAGGGGGTGGTCCGGGCGCCCTCCGCGTTGGCGATGACGGTGGGCTCACCGCCCTCCAGCACGGCCACCACCGAGTTCGTGGTGCCCAGGTCGATTCCGACCGCACGTCCCATCGCCGTCCCCTTCCGTCAGGGCACTTCTCCGGTCTTCCAGCACAAAACTTGAGTGGCCCTTTGTCAATGGGTTGAGCGGGTGGATGTCAATGGGGCGTGCGGTCACGCAGGGCCACGGCGCGGCGGGGCCGGTCGGTGATCAGCACGTCCACGCGCGGGTCGCGGAGGAAGCCGCGCAGCGCCGCGTCCTCGTTGACCGTCCACACCATGGTGAACAGTCCGTTGCGCGCGGCTTCGCGCAGCACGCCGGCGCGGGCCAGGCGCTGGTGCACGGCGACCCCGTGGGCGCCGCAGGCGCGCACCCGGCGCATGGGGAGCAGTTCGCCGATCCGGGTGGCCACCAGGCGGCCCCGGGGGACGTCCCCGCCGTCCCGGCCGAGGGACAGCACGGTGCGCACCCGCGGACGGGCGGCGGTGAGGGCGGCGACGGAGCGGTCCTCAAGGGTGGTGGCGACGAAACCGTCCTCGCCGAGCAGGGCGACCGCGCGGTCGATCAGCTCCCGCTCGTGGCCGGTCTCCTTGAGGTCCAGATGGGCGACGAGCCTCCCGGCGACCAGCTCCATCACCTCGTCCACGACGGGCACGGGGTATCCGGCGCGCTCGTCCAGCTCGGCGTGGGTGAGCGTGGACAGCGGCGGGCCGGTGCGGCGTACGCGGGCATCGTGGTGGACGACGAAGACCCCGTCCGCCGTGCGCCGTACGTCGAGCTCGACGTACTCGGCGCCGGACGCGAGCGCGTCCTGGTACGCCTCCCAGGTGGCCGGGGCGGCGCGCTCGGCGCCTCCCCGGTGGGCGGAGACGGCGGGGCGTGGCGTCATGGGGCGGCTCCGTGGGGGGAACGGCCGCAGGCCGCCCCGGTGGGAGCGGCCTGCGGTGGGTCCGGCGCTGCGCGCGGGTCAGGCGAGCTTCGCCGTCAGGGTGATCTCCGTGCCCTTCAGCGCCTGGCTGACCGGGCAGTTCACCTTGGCGTCCTCGGCTGCGGCGACGAAACCGGCCTCGTCCAGGCCGGGGACGGTGCCCTCCACGGTGAGGTGGATGCCGGTGATGCCCTCACCCGGCACGAAGGTCACGTCGGCGGAGGTCGTCAGCCTGGTCGGCGGGGTGCCGGCCTTGTCGAGACCGTTGGACAGGGCCATCGAGAAGCAGCTGGAGTGCGCGGCGGCGATCAGCTCCTCGGGGCTGGTCTTCCCGTTCGCCTCCTCGGCCCGCGACGCCCAGGTGACCGGCTGCTCGGCGATGCTGCCGGAGGAGTCGAAGGCGACGACCCCGCTGCCCTTGAAGAGGTTGCCTTCCCAAACGGTGTGTGCGGAGCGCGTGGCTGCCATGACGCATCCTTTCGAAAATGTCCGGCCGTGTGTCCGGCGGTGCTCTGTCCGGGCGTCCGGATCACCGGGTGCCCGCCCCTATCCGATCACATCACGGCTCAACTCACCCGGAAGACGGGCCCCCTCGCGGTGAACGGCAGCCGTGCGCCCCGCGGGATCAGGTACGCGTGCTCGCGCCGGACCCGCAGCACGTCGCACCAGCCGTCGGTGATGACCAGGATCGGCGCGCCGGCGGGGAAGTCGCCGGCGCGCTGGAGGAAGTCGATGCCGGGCTGGAGCACGGTGCCTCCCCGGCCGCGCACCCGCACCCGCCCCGCGATCTCGGTGACCGGTACGTATCCCGCGTCGTGCGGCGCCGCGTCGCAGAACACCACGCGGGCCGCCGGTACGTCACGGGCCTCGGCGTAGGAGGCGATGGCGCCGAGCGCCTTGCCCAGCAGGACCCGGTCCATGGAGCCGGAGGTGTCCAGGACGACGCCGAAGGTGCAGCGGGCGATCTCCTCGGGCGGGAAGTACCGTCCCGCGCGGGGGATGTCCGGGGTGGACGCCTGGCGGCGGGAGGGACGCGCGTACGACCGGAGGGGCTCGGGGCGCGGCACGAACTCGTCGAACCAGCGGGCGAGCCGGGCGTCCCAGGGCAGCGGCGGGTGGCTGAGCGCGCGGATCTCCTGGACCAGTCCGGCGGGCAGGAGTCCGCGCTCCTGCCGGTCGTGCAGGTCGAGGCCCCGGGCGAGGCCGCGGCGGTAGAAGCCGTCGAGGTCGACGGGGTCGCGGGGCGGGCCGAGGGGGCCGCCGAGGACGTCGCCGAGCCCCTTGCCGCGCGGGGTGGCCAGCCGGCGCGTGCGCCGGAGGTCGCCGGCGATCCGGTCGTAGACCTCCTCGGCGGACAGTCCGGCGAGCTCCTTGTCGTACAGCAGGCCCTCGGGCATGGTGCCGACCCGCATCTCCTCCAGCCAGCCGTTGACGACGTAGTCGCAGGCGACGTTGAACAGGTACGGGTCGCGTCCGCCGCAGCGGTCGCCGTGGCGCAGGGCGGCGTGCAGCATCTCGTGGGCGAGGACGAAGCGCCATTCCTCGTCGTCGAGCCGCCGCAGCGGGTTGACGTAGATCTCGCCCGCCCCGGCGTCGACGGCGGCGACGGAGATGCCGTGGGCGCGGGCGAGTTCGGCGTCGGCGACCAGGGTGATGCCGGCCGCGATGCCGCCGAGCAGCGGGTAGGAGGAGACGAACCAGCCGAGCGCCCGCTCCCAGGGACGTCGTGGGGCGGGCTTGCCGTCCAGGCTGTCGAGGCGGCCGGCCGCCATGTCCATCGCGGCGGACACGGTGCGGGTGAGGGCGGTGGCGAACGCGAGCTGGTGGTCCGGCGGCTGCCCGTACCAGCCGCGCCACTCCAGGAGGAAGAGGTCCGCCTCGCCGCCCGCCGTGCCGCAGCGCTCGTACACGGCCGGGACCCCGTCCCGGCGCCAGCGCGCGGCGAGCCGCTCCTCGTCGCCGTCGGGGTAGGCGGCGGGCAGGTGGTCGGGCGTCCTGCCGACGGGGAAGCCGAGCAGGAAGCGGTCGACGACCACGCAGCGGGCGGCGAGCTCGCAGCGGTCGGGCTGCTCGCGCGTGCCCTCGGCGGCGGGGACGTGGCCGAAGCCGAGGTGGAGGACGGCGTGCGCGAGGGCCCACGCCCAGTCCTCCGGGTCGGCCATGCGGTCCGGGTGGGCGTGCAGGACGGCCTCGGAGTCCACGCGCACCAGTCCGTCGCGGGGCGCGAGCTCGCAGTCCTCCCGGCGGCAGACGTCGAAGTCGACGGCGGCCAGCGCCGGGTTGGCCCGCACCAGCCGCAGCCCCGCGTCGAACGCCTCCTGCGCGAGGTCCCGCTTCTTCGGCCCCTTCGCGCGGGCGCGGCTCACCGGCGCGCCTCCACCAGCCGGGGCATGTCGCGGGCCGCCTCCACGAGGAACCAGGACGGCAGGACCGGGTTGCCGTCGCCGTCGGGGGCGATGACGGTCTGCGCGACCTCCACGGAGATCTCGGCGAGCTGCACCAGCAGCGACTTGGCGCGGTACGCGGTCTGCCGGCCGTTCGCCGACATGTGCTCCTTGCTCGCCGGGAGCTCCTTGACGAGGCGCCCGCGGAACGACTCGGCGAGGTAGTAGAGCAGGTCGCGGTCCTCCGGACGGTGCGGCCAGCGGGCGTCGCCCTTGATGACGGCGTCGATGCCGAACCGGCTGCGCACGATCTTGACGTAGCCGCAGAAGGCGGTGGCGTGGGCGGGGGTGAGCGTGCCGTGCGCGAGGACCTTCAGGGTGTCCTCGTCGAGGTCGCGGCCGAAGGAGTGCAGCGCGTCGGAGAGCATGTGCCAGGAGCGGGGCGTGGAGAACGGCTCCTCGGTCTTCGGCGGCCTGGACCACAGGTGGTCGGGGCGGTCGGTGAGGTGGTCGGTGATCCACGGGTGGATGCCGTGGTCCGCCGCCCACGCCAGCCAGTCCTTCGAGGACGCCTCCAGGTGGACGTGGGTGAGGCGGTTGACGAGTGCGGAGGCGATGGGGCGGGCGAGCGCGTTGTCGGTGGCGCGGTTGCCGGCGCCGATGACGATGGAGCCCTTCGGCAGCTCGTAGTCGCCGATCCGGCGGTCCAGGATCAGCGAGTAGAACGCCTTCTGCACGTCCGGGGTGGCCGCGTTGAGCTCGTCCAGGAACAGGCAGTACGGCTCGTCGCGGGCGATCGCCTCCGGCGGGCAGAACACCGAGCGGTCGTCGCGGATCTGCGGGACGCCGATCAGGTCCTCGGGGGCGAGCTGGGTGCCCAGCAGACTCACGCACTCCAGTCCCAGCGACTCGGCGAACTCCCTGACCAGGGAGGACTTGCCGATGCCGGGCGCTCCCCAGAGGAACACCGGCCGCACGGTCGCGAGACCGAGCAGCAGCTCCGGGATGCGGGAGGGAGTGACGGTGACGGCTGCCTGCACGCAAGGGCTCCTGGGATCCGGGGGAGGTCGAGGGGGCGCGCACCGCCGGCGTCGGGCCGGAGCACACGGGGCACGACGGGCGCCGGGTCCAGTGAACTGCGTCCCGCGGAGACGGGCAACGCGTTTTCAGCGGAGCCGGGCACGGTCGAGGATCTCGGGCACCCAGTCGTGGAACACCAGCCGCGGGAAGAGCCGGCCCCCGGTCCCGAAGGGGAACGAGAAGCCGGGCGCCATCCGCAGGTCCCGGTGCGCCACCTGGACGTGGACGCGGGTGTCCGGAGCGAACCGGGGCGACCCGAAGGGGCCGATCCGGTTGATCCTCGCGTGGATGCGGTCGCCGTACACCAGGGCGGCGCAGCCGTGCTCCTGCGCCCTCTCCGCCGGGACCCCGCGGACCCAGCGGTGGAACTCGTCGAGGAACCCGTGCCGGGCCAGCTCCCGCAGGCCGGTCCGCTCCGTCCGGGCGTCCCCGTGACCGTCGAGGAACACCATGAGCTGGGGCACCCCCGTGCGGCGCCTCCAGTGGGCGGGGAGGTCCCGGACGACGCGGTCCAGGACGCACAGGACGTCCGCGCGCACCGCCGGGTCCAGTTTCCGGAGTTCGTCCAGCGTGTACGCGGCGTCCTGGTTCATCGCGCCATCATCCGCGACCGCCGCGGGCGGATCAACGGCCGCTCAGGCCGCGCGCTCCCGGTCCGGGGCCGCGGGCAGGCCCGCCTCGTCCGCCTCGCCCGACTCGGTCAGCCAGCGGCGCAGCACCCGGTGGACCTGTTCGGCGCCGGCGAGTTCCGTGCCGTCGGGGACCGGCGCCGACAGGGCGAGCGGGGACAGCAGGAAGGGGCGGGACTGGGCGCCGCCGAGGCCGCCGTGGGAGCCGATCTGCTCCTCGAAGGCGAGGACTTCGCCGTCGGCGGGGTCGTAAAAGGAGTTGACCATGATGTCGGCGGTGTGCGGGAAGGTGTGGGTGCGGCGCACGGCGTCGGCGGCGCCGGGGCCGAACGCGGCCAGCGGGCCGGGGTTGTCGTCCAGTTCGTCCAGCGGGATCTCCGCGCCGTACGCGCCGAGCACGAGCCCGCCGTGGCGTTCGCTGCGCACCAGGAGGAAGCCGATGCCGGGGTGGTTGGCGAGGGTCGGCAGCAGCGCGGGGTGGCGGGCGTCGATCTCCTCCTTGGTCATCCGGTGCGGCACGTCGGGGAAGGAGACCAGGCCCAGGTTGCCGGAGGCGAGCACGACCGGTTCGGAACCGCGGGAGGGGCGGTACTGCTCGGTGCCCTCCTCGACGGGCCGGCGCAGCGCCGCGCGGACGGCGGCGCGGGCCTCGGCGCCGCTGTGGGTGTGCCGGGCGCGGCGCGGCACGGGCAGCCCGCAGCCGGCCCGCACCAGGTCGCCCAGGGTGAGGCCGTAGCGGGAGCGGAAGGTCTCGCCGGGGCTCTGCCCGTGGTCGGAGAGGACGACGATCCGGTAGGGGCGGGGGGCGTGTTCGGCGACGTTCGCGATCAGGGCGAGGGCGCGGTCGAGGCGCTGGAGGACCTTGTCGGTGTCGCGGCTCGTGGGCCCGGAGTGGTGGGCGACCTCGTCGTAGGCGACCAGGTCGGCGTAGACGGAGGTGCGGCCGGCCAGCAGGTCGCCCGTCACGGCGGCGACCACGACGTCCCGTTCGACGACGGTCGCGAAGGCCCGCACGAACGGGTAGAGCCCGCCGCGCGAGACGCGCGGGCGCTGCCCCCGGAACCGGGCCCGGGTGGACTGGCCGATCTCCCGGCCCACCTCGGCGACGAAGGACAGCGCGGTGCGCACGGCGTTGGCGGGGTCGGAGAAGTACGCGAAGTAGCCCGCGCGGGAGCGGGCCGCCGGGTCGCGGCGGCGGGTGGCGATGGAGAGCACCAGGGCCTGTTCGCCGGCGCCGCCGCTGAAGAGGTTGCCGCGGCTGGCGCCGTCGTCGGCGAGCAGTCCGGCGTGGCCGGAGTACTCGATGGCGCGGGCCTGGAGCTCGGCGGCGCTGGTGGGCCGGTTGCAGACCATGACCTCGCGGCGGGCCTTCTCGTACCAGCGGAAGGCGGGGACGTCGTGGTTGCTGCCGTGCAGGATGCCGAGCTGGCTGGCACCGGTCTGGCTGGACCAGTCGGTGCGCCAGGGGGTGAGGCGGTGGGAGGGGCGGTCGCCGCCGGTGCCGGTGCCGAGCCAGCGGGCGACGGTGGGCATCAGCCCCTTGGCGACGGCGTCCAGGAGCACGTCGTGGCCGACGCCGTCGAACTGCAGGAAGACGGTGCCGGGGGTGGTGGGGCAGGGCGGGGCGGAACCCCGTCTGCGGTGGGCGAGGCGGTAGAGGCGGCGGCGGTAGGCGTCGTCGTCGCGCACGGCGAGGGCGGCGCCCGTGGCGGAGGCGACGGCGGACATCACGGCGGCGACCACGACCGCCGTCTCCGGTGCGGCGGCGCCCCGTTCGACCGGGGTGACGTGCAGCGCCAGCCACAGCAGGGCGCCGTTGAGGAAGAACACCAGCAGGCCGAGGACGAGCGCCGGCACGAGCAGCAGCAGCCGCACCAGCAGCGGCCAGACCAGCGCGGAGAGCAGGCCGAAGGCGCCGGCGCCGAGGGCGGCGGTGACCGCGATGTCGGTGGCGCTGTCGCCGTCCGCCGAGCGCAGCCGGAAGTCCGGCAGGATCCCGGCGAGCAGCAGCATGGTGAGCGTGGAGACCGCCCACACGGTGACACTCCGCCCGATCTGACTGGCGACCCGTCGCCACCGTCCGCCGCCCACGCCCCGCACACCTCACGTCCCGGCCGGTCCCGGCCCCCCTACACCCTGCCACACCGTCCGGAACAGGTGGTTCGTCCCCGGGTTCCGCCACCGGTCCCGCTCCTGCGCGTAGGCTTCGGGGAGTCGCGCGAAGGAGGCGGGGGAGTGCCGGTGGAGGTCACCTGGTGGGGTCACGCCACCTGCACGGTCGAGGACTCCCGCACACGGGTGCTCACCGACCCCCTGTTCACCCGCCGGCTCGCCCATCTGCGGCGCCGGCGCGGTGCGGTGCCGCCGGCCGAGGCCCGGCACGCGGACCTGGTCCTCGTCTCCCACCTGCACGCCGACCATCTGCACGTGCCGTCGCTGGCCCGGCTCGCCCCGGGCACGCGTCTGCTCGTGCCCCGGGGCGCGCCGCGCGCGGTGCCGGGGCTGCGCCGGCTCGCGCACCTCGACGTGAGCGAGGTGGCGCCCGGCGATGTGACGAGGGTCGACGGCCTGGTCGTACGGGCCGTGCCCGCGCTGCACGACGGGCGGCGGCTGCCGGTCGGGCCGCACCGCTCCCCCGCCCTCGGGTACGTGCTGGAGGGCGAGGCGCGGACGTACTTCGCCGGGGACACCGGTCTGTTCGACGAGATGGCCAAGGAGGTCGGGCCGGTCGACGTGGCGCTGCTCCCGGTGGGCGGCTGGGGGCCGTACCTGGGCGAGGGCCATCTGGACGCGGGGCGCGCGGCCGAGGCGCTCGCCCGGCTGGGGGCGTCCAGCGCGGTGCCGGTGCACTACGGCACGTACTGGCCGATCGGGATGGACGCCGTGCGCCCGCACGAGTTCCACGCGCCGGGGCACGAGTTCGAGCGGCTGGCCGCCCGCCACGCGCCGGGCGCGTCGGTGCACCGGCTGGGGCACGGGGAGCGCGTGCGCCTGGAGGTCCCGCGGTGATAGGTCCCGCCGCCGTGGGCCGGGCGGCCGGTGCGACGCTGTCGCCGGCGGCCGCGCTGCCCGTGACGGCGCCCGAGTTCACCCAGCAGGCCGTCGGCTACCCCTCGCTGTTCCTGCTGGTGCTGATCGGGGCGCTGGTGCCGGTGGTGCCGACGGGCGCGCTGGTCAGTTCGGCGGCGGTGGTCGCCTTCCACCGGGCGGCGCCGTTCTCGATGGCGCTGGTGTTCGCGACGGCCTCACTGGCGGCGTTCCTCGGGGACGTGGCGCTGTACTGGCTGGGGCGGCGCGGGATGACGTCGAAGAACGGCTCCCGCTGGCTGGAGGCGATCCGGGAGCGCGCCCCGGAGGACCGGCTGGCGCAGGCGCAGGAGAAGCTCGCCGACCACCGGGTGGCGGTGCTGGTGCTGTCCCGGCTGGTCCCGGCCGGGCGGCTGCCGGTGATGCTGGCCTGTCTGGTCGCGAAGTGGCCGGTGCGGCGCTTCGTCCGGGGCAATCTGCCGGCCTGTCTGGCCTGGGCGGCGACGTACCAGCTGATCGGGGTCCTCGGCGGTTCGCTGTTCGGGGAGCCGTGGCAGGGGGTGCTGGCGGCGGTCGTGCTGACGGTGCTGGTCAGTGTGGCGCCGGGCCTGTGGCGGCGGATGCGGGGGACGGCGACGGGGTGAGGCGCGGTGACGGCCCCGGCCGCACCGGGATCCGGGAGCCTCCCACCGGCAGGCCCCCCGGGTGCCCGCGGGGCGGGCCCGCCTCCTTCCAGGCGGCGCGGACCGCCTCCTTCGGGCCTCGGTGGACGTCGGCCGGCCGCCAGCGGGGTTCGCAGGCGCCGACGGGCGTCGGGGTGAGGTCGGGTTCGGTGACCCGGGTGGACCTGCGGCGGTGGAACCAGGGGGGCGGGCCCGGCCGGCACGAACAGGGGGTGTCGCGCGGGAGCCCGCGCAGGGCGGGGGCGTCGAGGTGGCCGTGGTGGTGGCCGATGACGACCGCGTCCACCCGCGGCAGGTCCTCCCGGGCGACGCCGACGGGGGGTGATCCGGGCCGGGGCGCCGGGGACGCGGCGGAACCGGACCGGGTCGGTGAACGCGGTGAGCCCGCCGGTCCGCGGCACCCGGCCGGCGTGTCCCGCCCGGGTGACGGCGATCGTGCGGTCGTCCACGCGGAGCGGCCGGCGGGCGTCGGCGAGGCCGTCCGGGGCGGGGCGCACGGAGCCCCCGCGGGCGAAGCGGACGAAGGCCTTCAGGCCGGGCAGCGGGGGCCTCGGCCGGTCGTGGGAGGCGCGGGGCCACACCCGGCGTTCGGCGGGCGGACGGGGTGCGGCCGGGGCGGGCCGTCGGCCTCCTCCGCGCCGGATCGCGGGGCGGCCGGCGGGGCGACCGGCTCGGGGTGCCGCGTCATCGGGGGGAACCCCCTCGCCGGGCGTCGTCACGGAGATCGTCGAGGACCGCGGCCAGTCGGGTCAACGCGCTTCGCACCTGCGGTAGTTCCAGGGGATCGGGGGAACGCAGCGCTTCCGCGCGCAGTTCGGCGGTGTCGCCCAGCAGGGAGGCGGTGGACAGCCGTACGCGCGGTGCCTCGAGCTCGTCGCCGAAGCGGTGACCGCCCGGGGCGGGCATGCCGAGCCGGGCGGTGAGGAAGTCCTCCAGTTCCTGGGCGTCGCCGACGCCGTGCGCGCCGAGCGCGGGGACCAGCGGGGTCAGGTCGGCGTACAGGTGCCGGCCGCAGCACGGGGGCCGGGCGAGGGCGCCCGCGGCGACCACCGCGCGGTGCGCGGCGGCGGCCACGCGCGCGTGCAGGCGCACCGTGTCGGCGACGCGCGCGGTGACCGGTTCGGGCTCGGACAGCGCGTACACCGCCGCGGCGGCGACGGGGGCGGCGACGCGTGCGTCGAGCGCGGTGAGCACGTCGAGCACCCGCGCGTGGAGCGCGTTGCCCTCCTCGCCGGCCGGGAAGCGGGCCACCGCCGCGGGCCAGCCCGGCGGGAGCAGGGCGCCGGCCAGGTCGGTGACCACGGTGACCCGGTCGGGCAGCATCTCGGCGGGGCTGAGCAGCACGGTCCCGTGCGGGTCGTGCAGGGTGTCGCGCCAGGTCTCGTCGCTGACCAGGTGCAGCCCCTCCGCGACGGCGGCCTCCAGGGTCTCGTGCAGCAGCTCGGGCGGGGCGACGCCGGCGGTGGGGTCGTCGGCGACGGAGAGCACCAGCAGCCGGGGGTCGCCGCCCTCGGCCCGCACCCGGCGCACGGTCTCCAGCAGCGCGTACGGATCCGGGACGCCGCCGCTCTCGGCCGGGGTCGGCACGGGGAAGGCGGGTCTGCCGAGCAGCCGGGTGTAGGGGACCCACCAGGCGGCGCAGGGCCGGGGCACCAGGACGTCGCCGCCCAGGGCGGCGGTCAGCGCCACCAGCAGGGCGGGGGCGCCGGGGGCGACGGCCACCCGGTCGGGGGCGGCGGGCAGACCGCGCCGGTCGCCGTAGCCGCAGGCCGCGTCCAGCAGGGCGGGCCCGCCGCCGACCGGTTCGACGCCGCCGCGGGAGGCCGCGGCGGCGAGCACGGCGGACAGCTCGGGCAGGACGGGCAGCCCGTCCTCGGGGAGTACCGGCCCGAACCGGACCGGGCCGTGGCCTTCCGGGTCCGTCCGCCGCATCCCTACCTCCGCGCGGTCCCTGCTGCCGGATGCCGTGGCCGGCACCCGTTCGTGCTCCGGGAGAGTCAGTACCCAGCGTGGCGCGTGCCATGGGTGGCGGGCGTCAGCCGTCCGCGCGGGCGGTGCGGTCCCGGTACACGCGGTGTCCGGCGGCGCCGAACGCGCCCGCGATCAGCAGACCGCCGGCCGTGAGGGCGGGCACGGAGTCGGTGAAGGCGCCGCCCCCGCCGGCGTGGACGCCCTGGTGCGCGGGGGCGCTGGGGCAGGGGGTGCCCTCGGACCCGGTGCCCTTCGAACCGGTGGGCTCGGGGCCGGGGGGCCAGGACGCGGTGGGCCGGGGGGCAGGGTGCCCGGGCGCGGTGGGCTCGGGCTGCGGGGCCTTCGGTCCGACGGCCCCCGCGGCCGCGACGCCGCTCCCCTGGGGGGCGGGGATCTCCGCCCCGAGGCCGGCTCCGGCGTCGGGGAAGGCACCGGCTCCGGGGTCGGTACCGTGCCCGTCGTCCGGCCCGGCCCCGGTCCCGGCCTCCGCACCGAGCTCGTCGTCCGGCCCGGCATCCGCGTCCGCGTCCGGCTCGGCGTCCACATCCGCGTCCGCGTCCGCATCCGCATCCAGCCCGACGTCCGCGTCCGGCTCGGCATCCGCGTCCGCGCCGAGTCCGGCGTCCGCATCCGGCTCCGCGTCCGCGTCCAGCCCGGCATCCGCATCCGGCTCCGCGTCCGCGCCGAGTCCGGCGTCCAGCCCGGCATCGGTCTCGGCATCCGTGCCGGGACCGATGCCGGATTCGTCCGGGACCGTGTCCTCGGGCACGGCCGCTCCGGGCCCGGCGGGTTCGGGGGTGTCCGGTTCCCGCGCGTGCGTGCCCGGCCGCGGGCAGGGCGGGCCGGACGCGGCGCCCCAGGACGCCGCGTCGTCCGGAGCGCCGCCCGCTGACGCGGCCGGCGCGAGCACCGCGAGGACGGCGCCGGTGGCGGCGGCGAGGGACAGGACGCGGGCGGTGCGGCGCATGGTGCGGGCTCCTTCGAGCGACGGCGGGGCACGGCGTTCGGTCACGCCCCCACAGCCATCACAGCGCCACCGCCGCCGCGCCGCGCGCCGCCGGACACCATTGGCGGGACCGGGCACGCCCGAGCGGGTGAACGCCCGTCACCGCTCCTCGTCGTCCTCCATCACCTGGTCCCGCACCCGGCCGCAGCAGCGGCTGATCAGGCGGGAGACGTGCATCTGCGAGATGCCCAGCTCCTCGGCGATGCTCCTCTGCGTCATGTCGTCGAAGAACCGCATGTAGAGGATGGCCCGCTCCCGCTCGGGCAGCGCGGCCAGCCGCTCCCTGACGGCCTCGCGGTCGACCACGGTGTCCAGCGCCGGGTCCGGCGCGCCGAGGGCGTCGCCGAGCGAGTAGCCGTCGTCGGTGCCGGGCAGTTCGGCGTCCAGGGACAGCGCGGCGAAGCTCTCCAGCGCCTCCTGGCCGGCACGGACGTCCTCCTCGCTCAGGTCGGTGTGCTCGGCGATCTCGGCCACGGTGGGACGGTGGCCGCCGACGGTCTGGGAGAGGTCCTGGGAGGCGTGCCGGACGCGGTTGCGCAGTTCCTGGACCCGGCGCGGTACGTGCAGGGTCCACATGTGGTCGCGGAAGTGCCGCTTGATCTCACCGGTGACGGTCGGCACGGCGTAGCTCTCGAAGGCGTTGCCCCGCTCGGGGTCGTAGCGGTCGACGGCCTTGACCAGGCCGAGCGCGGCGACCTGGCACAGGTCGTCGTAGCTCTCGCCGCGGCTGCGGAAGCGTCCGGCGAGGCGGTGGGCCATGGGCAGCCAGGCCTCGACGATCCCGGCCCGGAGCCCGTCGCGCTCCGGGCCGGGGGGCAGTGCGGCGAGCCCGCGGAAGGCGGCCGCGGTGTCGGGGGCGTCGTCGTGCGGGTGTTTCGCGGTCGCTCGGGTCGGCATGGCGCGTCGCAGCTCCCTCGGAGGGTGCTCGGGGACGGACGGTCACCGTGGCGAGCGCACCGGCCGGGGGACGGGCGCGCCCGGGACGGCACGACACCGCTGCCACGGACGTGCCTCCTGTCCGAAGCACTGGGGGTGCGCCTGCCCCCGCCTCACCGTCCCAAACTTCCCAGCCGGGGTTCGGCGGGATCGGCCTCGGACGGTACGGGTGGCAGCAGGAGATCCTCGTAGCAGCCCAGCACCAGGACCACGCCGAGCATGAGGAGCGGGAGGAGCACGGCGAGCACCGCCATGGCCTGTCCTTTCCGGGAGGCGCGTGGGGGGCGTGGGGCATCGGGTCTCCCGCCCTCCGGCGGCCAAACCCGGACGGCCGGGACGATCCGGGGGCCGGACCCGGTGTCGCCCTCCGCTCCCCGGGTACGCGGTGCGCACCCCGAGGGATCTGGAGGGAGACATGCAGCGAGGCAGCGACCGGCTCAGCGTCCACCGGGACGACGAGATGAAGCACGAACTGCAGGGCCTGCTGCGGTCCGGGCGTCCCACCCGCACCGAGGAGTGGCACGACCCGGAGCCGCTCGCCGACGACGACCCCGAGGTCGCGCACGGCCCGGTGACACCGAGCCGCGGCCCGACGTCACTGGAGTCGGTGCGGCTGGAACTGGCCAGGATCCTGGGCCGCGGGGCGTTCCCCGCGGGTCCGCGCCAGCTGATGCGCGCCCTGGACCGGCGGCACGCGCCCGACACGCTCATCGAGGCACTGGAGCGGCTGCCGCAGAAGGCCCGCTACGGCAGCGTCCAGGAACTGGCCGAGGCGTTGACCCGGTCCCGGGAGACGGAGACCGCATGACCGGTCCGTCCGGGGCACCGCGGCGGGCCCGCGGCGCCCCGGGCGGTCGGGACCGGAGGGAGGCCCTCGGCCATGGCCGAGTTCGTCAAGGACGTGATGACCCCGGGTGTGGTGGCCGTGCGCCCGGACGCCTCGATCGTCGAGGCGGCGCGACTGATGCGCACCCAGAACATCGGTGACGTGGTGGTGGCCGACGGACAGCGGGTCGTCGGCGTGCTCACCGACCGCGACATCGCGGTCCGCGCGGTCGCCCGGGGCGCGGATCCGCTCGGGGTGAGCGTGGGCTCGGTGTGCACGCGGGACCCGCTGACGCTCGCTCCGGACGATCCGGTGTCCTCGGCCGTCGCCCTGATGCGTGAGCACGCGATACGCCGGATCCCGGTGGTCGAGGGCGGTCTGCCGGTCGGGCTGGTGAGTCTGGGCGACCTGGCCGGGGCACGGGGGTCCGGCTCGGCCCTGGCCGGCATCAGCCGCGCACAGCCGGACGAGAACAGCTGAGAGAAAGGACGTGGAACCATCATGCGCATCGCGTTCCTGAGCGCGCCCGAGGGCGTCGAGCAGGTGGAGCTGACCGAGCCGTGGCAGGCGGCCGTGGACGCCGGTCACGAACCCGTGCTGGTGTCGACGAGCGCGGGGAAGATCCAGGCGTTCAACCACCTCGACAAGGCGGACACCTTCCCCGTGCAGGAGGTCGTCGGCGAGACGTCGGCGGACGCCTTCGACGGGCTGGTGCTGCCGGGCGGGGTGGCCAACCCCGACTTCCTGCGCATGGACGACAAGGCCGTCGCGTTCGTGCGGGACTTCTTCGAGCAGGGCCGGCCGGTCGCCGCGATCTGCCACGCCCCCTGGACCCTCATCGAGGCCGACGTCGTCCGGGGCCGGGTGCTGACCAGCTGGCCCAGCCTGCGGACCGACCTGGGCAACGCCGGCGCCACCTGGGTCGACGAGCAGGTGAAGGTCTGCGACCACGGGCCGAACAAGCTGGTCACCAGCCGCAAGCCGGACGACCTCAAGGCCTTCTGCGAGACCTACCTGGAGGTGTTCACGGCGGAGACGGCCGGGTAGCGGACCCGGGGCCGGTCAGGTGCCCGGGGTGGTGGGTGTCGCGGTGTCCGCGGCCTCCCGCTCCCGGGCACCTTCACGCGTGCGGCCCGGGGCCACCGGACGGTGCGGGTTGCGGCGCAGGTACTCGCCCTCCAGCTGGGCCATCCGTTCGTTGTGGGTCCGCAGCGCGTCGTTGGAGCCGTACAGCAGTGTGTCGTGGCGCGTGCGGTGGATGGTCTCCAGCTCCTTCATGAGCTGCTGGTCGTCCAGGCGGTCCGGCTCGACTCCGGTCATCGTGGCACCCCGCTCGTCGTGTGCGTTCATGCGGCCCGGGTACCCGCCCGGGCCGCACAGGCACCACTTCGAACGGCAATCGGGAGGGAACCGTGGAACTCGCCCCCCCGCGTCCGCCCCGCGGACGGGCCGGCCCCCGGGCCTCCGTCCACGCCGCCCCTTCCCGGCGCCCGGGGGCACGACGCCGCGGAGATCGCCGGCGCGCTCGCCGGGCGTGACCCGCGGGACGCCTCCTAGGGCCTCTCGTTTGGATCAGGTCGGCCGCGACCGACGGTGCGTCGTGGCCGACCCGAGCGGGGCTTGGTGCGTGCAGATGCAAGGCGGAGGAGGGCGCCAAAGCGGAGCGTTGGCAACTGACGACAACGCGGCAGATGCGCGTGCCAAACCCCGCGACGCCGACATGATCCAAACGAGAGGCCCTAACGCGCTCGTTCCACCCGGCGTTCGTCCCACACCGGTTCCGCGGTCTCCCTGACCCGGCCGTCGCTGCCGAAGACCAGGAAGCGGTCGAAGGAGCGGGCGAACCAGCGGTCGTGGGTGACGGCGAGGACCGTGCCCTCGAAGCTCTCCAGGCCTTCCTGGAGGGCTTCGGCCGATTCCAGGTCGAGGTTGTCGGTCGGCTCGTCCAGGAGCAGGGCCGTGACGCCCTGCAGTTCCAGGAGCAGGATCTGGAAGCGGGCCTGCTGGCCGCCGGAGAGGCGGTCGAAGGTCTGCTCGGCCTGCAGGGTCAGCTCGTAGCGGCGCAGGCGTGACATGGCGGCGCCCCGGTCCTGGGAGTGCTCGGTCCACAGGATGTCCAGGAGGGTGCGGCCCAGCAGCTCGGGGTGGGCGTGGGTCTGCGCGAAGTGCCCGGGCAGCACGCGCGCGCCGAGCTTCCAGTTCCCGGTGTGCGCCACGTCGTCGCCGGCGAGCAGGCGCAGGAAGTGGGACTTGCCGGAGCCGTTGGAGCCGAGGACGGCGACCCGTTCCCCGTAGAAGACCTCCAGGTCGAAGGGTTTCATCAGGCCGGTGAGTTCGAGCCCCTCGCAGGTGACCGCGCGCACGCCGGTGCGGCCGCCCTTCAGGCGCATCCTGATGTCCTGCTCGCGCGGGGGCTCGGGCGGCGGGCCGGCCTCCTCGAACTTGCGCAGCCTGGTCTGGGCGGCGCGGTAGCGGGACGCCATGTCCGGGCTGTTCTCGGCGGCCTGGCGCAGCGTCAGGACCAGCTTCTTCAGCTGGGCGTGCTTCTCGTCCCAGCGGCGGCGCAGCTCCTCGAAGCGGGCGAAGCGCTCCCGCCGGGCCTGGTGGAAGGTGGCGAAGCCGCCGCCGTGCACCCACGCGTCGGCGCCCGCGGGGCCCGGCTCCAGGGACACGATCTTCCGGGCGGCGCGGGCGAGGAGTTCGCGGTCGTGGGAGACGAGGAGGACGGTCTTGCGGGTCTCGGCGAGCCGCTCCTCCAGCCAGCGCTTGCCGGGGACGTCGAGGTAGTTGTCCGGCTCGTCGAGCAGCAGCACCTCGTCGGTGCCGCGCAGCAGCGCCTCGAGGACCAGGCGCTTCTGCTCACCGCCGGAGAGCGTGCGGACCTCGCGCCACTGCGCCTTCTCGTAGGGCACGCCCAGTGCGGCCGTGGTGCAGATGTCCCACAGCGTCTCGGCCTCGTACCCGCGCGCCTCGGCCCAGTCGGCGAGGGCCTGTGCGTACGCCAGCTGGGCGGCCTCGTCGTCGACCGTCATGATCGCGCGCTCGGCGGCGTCGACGGCGCGGGCGGCCTCGCGGATCCTGGGCTGCGCCACGGACACCAGCAGGTCGCGCACGGTCGTGTCGTCCCGTACGGAGCCGACGAACTGGCGCATGACGCCGAGGCCGCCGGTGACGGTGACGGAGCCGCCGTGCGGCTTCAGCTCGCCGGAGAGGAGGCGCAGCAGGGTGGTCTTGCCCGCGCCGTTGGGTCCGACGAGGGCCACGACGGCCCCCTCCCCCACCCGGAAGGAGACGTCGCCCAGCAGCGTCCTCCCGTCGGGGAGGTGGTACTCGAGGTGCGCGGCTTCCAGATGACCCATGACGGGGATTGTGCGGGGTCGTCGGCGCTGGTGGCAAACGGGTTTCCGACCGGAGGACCGTCCATCATGTGAAATCCGTGTCTCACCATTCGGTTGACAGGCGTAGTGTCGGTCTCCTCCTACGAGAGTGGAAGGGGTGGGCTCGTCATGCCGGAAGCGCGGGAGACCGCCGTCTACACGCACGGCCACCACGAGTCGGTGCTGCGCTCGCACACCTGGCGGACCGCCGAGAACTCGGCGGCGTACCTCCTCGGGGTGCTCGAGCCCCACATGCGGATCCTGGACGTCGGGTGCGGACCCGGCACCATCACCGCGGACCTGGCGGAGCTCGTGCCCCAGGGGCACGTCACCGGCCTCGACCGGGAGCCGGGGATCCTGGAGCGGGCCCGGGCGGCCGCCGCCGCGCGGGGGCTGGCGAACACCGGTTTCGCGGTGGGGGACGTGCACGCGCTGGACTTCCCGGACGACACGTTCTGCGTGGTCCACGCCCACCAGGTGCTCCAGCACGTGGGCGACCCGGTGGGGGCGCTGCGGGAGATGCGGCGGGTGACCAGGCCGGGCGGGTTCGTCGCCGTACGGGACGCGGACTACGCGGCGATGACCTGGTACCCCCCGTCGGCGGGCATGGACGACTGGCTGGACCTCTACCGGCGGGTGGCCCGGGCCAACGGGGGCGAGCCGGACGCCGGGCGGCGGCTGAAGTCCTGGGCGCTCGCCGCGGGATTCACGGACGTCACCGCGACCTCGGGCACCTGGACCTTCTCGACCGCCGGGGAGCGGGCCTGGTGGAGCGGCCTGTGGGCGGACCGCACGGTGGCGTCGGCCTACGCCGAGCGGGCGGTCGGCGGCGGCCACGCCACCCGGCGGCAGCTGCGCGACGTGGCCGGGGCGTGGCGGGAGTGGGGCGAGCGGGACGACGGCTGGTTCAGCGTGCTGCACGGCGAGGTCCTCTGCCGCAAGGAGGACTGAACCACGTCGGTGAGGTGCCAAAGCCCCGGGACCGGGGCCCGGCCCCGGGCTCGGTCCCGGGTTCAGTCCCGGGGAAGCAGCGGTCCGAGCGGCCCGAGGTCCAGATTCAGGTCCTCGGGCCGCAGCCCGTAGCGGTTCCGCAGTTCCGCCATACGGTCCTCCAGGAGCATGAGGGTGAGCCCGACCCGCTCCTCCTGCTCCTCGCTCAGGTCTCCCTCGTCGAACCGGCGCACCGCCTGTCGCTCCATGAGCTGGCGCAGCAGTTCCACCACGGTGAGCACCAGCTTGATCAGATCGCGTTCGACCGTGTCCGGCTCGAGGTCCAGGCTCGTGCGCCGGCCGCCGTGCGGCTCGACGGGCCGCCCGCCGTCGGACGCGGCCGTCACGGCGAGTCCTCGAAGGGCGAGGGGACCTGCGCGTTCACCGAGCTGATGAGCGCGTTGAGGTCGATGCGGACCAGGTCGACGTCCGCGATGCGCAGCGTGATGTCGCCCTTGATGACGACTCCGCCGGCCAGAAGCCGGTCGAGCAGGTCCACCAGGGCTATCTCGCGGCGTTCGACGACGGTCACGGGCCCTCCTCCTCGGCGATCCCCTCACCGGCGAACGAGTAGGCCGCCCAGGGGCCGGTGAGTTCGACGCGTATCCCGGGAGCGTCGTCCTTGACGCGGTCCACCTCTTCCACGAACTCCTCGGACTTCACGCGGGGCACCAGATAGGCGGCGTTGAGCACGTTGCGCCCGGAGGCGCCGGAGAGCGTGGGGTTCTGCGGCGCGTGCAGCCGGGAGTCCTCGGCGGCTCCGGAAAGGGTCTCGTGCAGCCGGGTCGCGAACGTCTCGGCCCGCTGCCACAGATCGTCCTGTGCCTTCGTCCGCATCCGCCGCTGCCGCAGGTAGTCCCGGCCGGACACCGGCTTCGCCGCGGGCGCGGCGGGAGCCTCCGGCGTCCGGTCCGACTCGACGTAGACCTTGACGCCCCACTCGACCCGGCCCTCCAGCCGGTCCAGGGTGCGCAGGAAGCCCTCCTCGCGCGCCTCCATCATGGTCCGTACTCCGCTGTCGTCGCGGAACACGGTGCCGAGCCGCAGCGGCAGCGGGGTCGTGACGGTGGTGAGCGCGTCGATCACGCCCTGGTGGGCGCGGGCGACCGCGGTCAGCCAGTCGAGGTCCTCCAGGTGCGCGCGCAGCGGCTCCTCGGCGAAGTCCGCCTCGGGCACGTGGCTGACGACCGCCACCAGGCCGTGGTGGGGCAGCAGCCGGGGCGGATCGCCTCCGACCCCGGTCAGCTGCGCCTGGAGCGGTGTGCCGTAGGGACGGCAGACCGCGTAGACGTACCGCAGGCCGGTCACGGACCCTCCTCCTGTGCTCGGCGGGGCTCGAGCCCCAGTTCCTCCAGCCGGGCCAGCCGCTCACGCAGCTCCGCGTTCTCCCTGGCCAGTTCGTCGCGCCGGGCGCGCGAGGACAGCGCCGGGTCGGACTCCCACCAGTCGATCCCCATCTCCTTCGCCTTGTCGACGGAGGCGACGACGAGGCGCAGCTTGATGGTGAGGAGTTCGATGTCCAGCAGGTTGATGCGGATGTCCCCCGCTATCACGACGCCCTTGTCGAGCACCCTCTCCAGGATGTCGGCGAGATTGGCGCCGCTGCCCTGGCCGTACGGCTCGGGAAGTCGGCTGGGGGTCGTCATCGGCGGCTCCGGCCCTCGGGCTGCTCGTCCTCGTACTCGGCCTCGGCCTCGTCCTCGTACTCAGCCTCGGCCTCGTCCTCCGGGTACTCGTCCTCCTCGTACCCGTCCTCGGGCTCCTCGGGCTCCTCGGCTGCTTCGTCCTCGGCTCCTTCGTCCTCGGACTCCGGCTCGTACTCCTCCTCGGGTTCCGTGTCGGCTTCGCCCTCGGCCTCGTCCTCGTACCCGTCCTCGGGTTCCTCGTCGTACTCGTCCGACGGCGCCTCGCCCTCCTCCTCGGCGGGGCCTTCCTCCTGCTCCTCCTGCTCCTCCTGCTCCTCCTGCTCCTCGGCGGAGCCTTCGTCCTGCTCCTCGGCGAGGGCGTCCTCGTGGCTGCGGACGACCTCGCCGTCGCGGATCTCGCCCCGCCAGCTGTCCTCCGCCTCGCCCTTGAGGGTGATGAAGCGGGCGAAGTGCTTCAGGTCGAGCCGGGCGCGGCGGCCCTGGGCGCGCCAGATGTTGCCCGTCTTCTCGAAGAGACCCGAGGGGTAGTACTCGATGACCAGCAGCACCCGGGTGAGGTTGTCGGCGAGGCGGTGGAAGGAGACGACACCCCTCGTCGTGCCCTTGGCGCCCTCCGAGGACCAGGCGATGCGGTCGTCGGGGACCTGCTCGGTGGTCTTCGCCTTCCAGCTGCGGTTGGACCACCAGATCTTCGCCTGCCAGTCCGACGTGGTGTCGTCGGACTTGTTGGCGCTCTTGACGCCCTTGGCGAAGGTGCTGAAGTCCTGGTACTGGGTCCACTGGTCGTACGCCGTGCGCAGCGGGACACCGACGTCGACGTACTCCATGATGACGGTGGGCTTCTGGCCGGCGGACTTCTTGCGCTTGCCCTTGCCGCCGCCTCCCAGACCCTTGAGCGCGCCCATCACGTTGTCCTTGGCGCGTGAGGCGCCGAGTTCGACGGCGCTGCGCAGCGGACCCTTGCCCTCCGCGATCTTGCGGCCGCCGTCGAGGGCGAGCTTGGCGAAGCCCGGGCTGTTGCCCTCGGCGATGTCGTTGAGCTTGTTCGTGGTCTCGCCGAGCTTGTGGCCGAGGCCGGTCAGCAGCCGGGTGGCCTGGGCCGCGAGGTAGTCCTGCAACTCGGCCTTGAGCCGGTCGGCGGCCTCGCTGTGGGCCACGTCGGCGAGCGGGTTCTTCGCCGCGCCGTTCTGTGCGGCGGAGCCGGCCCGTCCGAGGGTCTCGGCCATCACTCACCGCCTCCCTTCGCGGTGCGGGAGCCGCGGGAGGCGGCGGCGGTCTTCTTGGCGGCCGTCTTCCGCGCGGGGGCCGTCTTCTTCGCCGCCGCCTTCTTCGCGGGGGCGGCCTTCTTCCCCGGCGTCTTCCTGGCGGCCGCCTTCCCGGCCGGCCGTTCGGGGGCCGGCTCGTCCTCGTCCCGCGACTCCCGGTCCTCCGCCCCGGTGTCCTCCTCGGCGTCCTCGGCGTGTTCCTCGTCGGCGTCGCCCTTCGGACCGCCGCCCGCCAGCCGGTCCCGCATGTCGGCGGTACGGCCGTGCAGCCGGTCGGCGAGGGAGCCGAGCTGCCGCTCGACCAGCGCGCCGGAGGCGGCCTTGCCGACGCCCCGCAGCTCACCGCGGAGCTGGTCGCCGACCTCCTTGAACTGCGGGTTGTCCCGCAGCTGCTGGGACACCAGGTCGGCGACCACCCGCGGGCTGAGGTTCAGCTTCTTGCCCGCCACCAAGCCTCCGACGGCGAGGGCCATCTTCAGTTTCTTGGTCCGCCCGAGGAGATATCCGGCCCCGATCGCGAGGCCCAGTCCCGTTCGATTCACTGTCCTGCCGTCCCATCCCCCGCACCGGTGCCCGTCGCGGTCTCCAGCCGGTCGAGGAGTTCGTCCTCCTGACGGTCGAACTCCTCCTCGCTGATCTCCCCGGCTTCCAGCTGCTCCTCCAGCCGGGCCAGTTCGGCACGTATCGTGGCGGGGTCGTAGTAGATGCGTTCCGCTTCCTTCAGCACCTGCCTGATGGCCCAGCCGCTGCCGCGTACCGGTGCGAACGGCAGCAGCAGCACCTCCGAGATCAGGCCCATGTCGTCACCCCGCTTCGGCGTCCGTTCCGCCGGCCGCGGCGCCCGCCGGCTCGGCCGGGCCGGCCGGGCCGGGCTCGACGAAGCTGTACGGCGGCAGCGGGCCGTTCAGACGCACTTCGAGGTGGGGCATGTCCGTGCGGACCCGCTCCACCACGGCCAGGAACTCCTCCGCCTCCTCCCGCTTCACCAGGTAGGAGACGTTGGCGAGCCAGCCCGTGGACTCGGGGCCCACGCTGACGGCGTCGGCCACCCCCTCCAGTGCGTGCTCCAGCGCGGCGCCGTCCTCGGACTCCTTGGCCTTGACCGCCGCGGCGACCATCTCGCCGAGCCGGATCTTGTCCTCGTAACTTCCGCCCCCGGCCTTCCGGTTGGCCTCCGCGAGGGCGCGGATCTCCGGGTTCCCGGCCATCACGTGGTGCAGGACGGCGTCCTCGACGTGGTTGGCCTTGACGTTGTACTCGACCCGGTCGTCCAGCGCGCGCAGCCGCTCCAGGTAGTGCTCGGCGCGCTCGGCGAGCACACCGGTGACGGCGTCGTCGTCCGGGGCGACGCTGCCGAAGCGCATGGGCAGCACGCATCCGGCCGCGCCGATCTCGCTGAGCACGTTCTGGTGGGCGAGCAGTTCCCTGCGCTTGGGGCGCAGCCCCTCGGGCGCGTCGCTGACGACGGCCGCCAGCTCGCCCTCGCGCAGGATGCGCACCGGGCGCGACGGATCACCGACGCCGCCCATGCCCTCGGGCAGTGACGGGTGCGACGCCGCCGTGATGCCGTAGACGTAGGTGCTCACTCCTGTTCCTCCTTACGACGGGCGGCGGTGCTCTTGCGGGCCCGCGGACGCGACTCGGTCTCGCGCTCGGAGTCGCCCTCGCGCGCCTGCTTGAAGGCGCCGGAGATGGTCTCGGCGGCGCCGGACAGCGCGCCCTTGGACTTGCCGCGGGCGCCGGACTCGGTGACCTCCCCGACGATCTCGGGCAGGCCCGGGCTCTTGCGGGGCCCGGCCTCCAGGTCGAGCCGGTTGCACGCCTCGGCGAAACGGAGGTACGTGTCGACACTGGCGACGACGACACGGACGTCAATCTTGAGGATCTCGATGCCGACCAGGGACACGCGCACGAAGGCGTCGATGACGAGCCCCCTGTCCAGGACGAGCTCGAGCACGTCGTAGAGGCCGCTGCTGCCGCCTCCACCGCCGGTCTGCTGTGCCGGTACGACTGTCATTCCGGCTGTCCCTCCTTGTCTGTGGGTGTGGATGTGGGTCCGGCCGGGCGGCCTAGTGGCCGCCGGACCTGCGCGCGTCGGCGCGTCCCCGCTCGTAGCGGCGGACCCGCCGGTAGCCGGTGAGCTGCCCGTCCCGGTCCAGCTCGACCTGGTAACTCGCCATCAGGCTCATCGTGTCGGGCACCCGCTCGAGCTCGAGGACCTCGACCTCGAGCGCCCAGCCCTCCTCCGTCTGCTCGAAGGACGACACGGACTCGGCTTCCATCCCGGTGAGCTCCGCGAGCTGGCCGCGCGCCTGGCGCAGCACCTCCATCGGGCCCGGCCGTTTGGCGCTTCTCCCGCTCTCCGTCGACTTGTGGGTTTCCTGTGAGTCCTGGGTTTCCTGTGAATCCTGTGACTCTTCGGTGTTTTTCGTGTTCGACATGGCCACCTCCCCCTTCGTGTGGCCGCAAGTCTGTTCGCCAAACCTCCGTGCGCCGGGCCGATCTCCACGGCCGGGCATCGTGCCCGGCCGCAGGGGTGCGAGCGCCGTTCAGCCCCGCAGGGCCGCCAGCCGGCGGCGGGCGGGGCCCAGGGCGCGGCCCCGGCGCGGCAGGTCCGCCCACGGGTCGGTGCGGATCTGCTCGACGGCGTCGGCGACGGTCCAGCGGCGGGCGTGCAGCTCCGGATCGTCCAGCTGGTCCCAGGAGACGGGCGTGGCGACGGGGGCGCCGGGCAGGGCCCGGACGGTGCAGGGGGCCACCGCGGTCTGCGCGTAGGCGTTGCGCTGCACGTCGAGGTAGAGCCGGTCGCCGCGGTCCTTCTTGCGGGCGGCGGTGGTGAGCCGGTCGGGGTGGGCGGCGGCGAGGGTGTCGGCGACCTCGCGGGCGAAGGCGCGCACGTCGTCGAAGCCGTGGCCGCCGCTCAGCGGCACGATCACGTGCAGGCCCCGGGAGCCGGTGGTCATCAGCGCCGAGGGCAGGTCCAGCTCGTCGAGCAGCTCCCCCAGCAGCCGGGCGGCCTTGCGCACCGTCTCGAAGTCGTCGCCGGAGGGGTCGAGGTCGAAGACCAGCCGGTCCGGCCGGTCGATCCGGCCGGTGCGGGACAGCCAGCGGTGCAGGGTGATGCCGGCCTGGTCGACGAGGTGGAGGAGGGTGGCGGTGTCGTCGCACACGGTGTGCGTGACGGTGCCGCCCTCCTTGGGGACCTCGGCCCGGGTGATCCAGTCGGGGTAGCCGTCCGGGGTGTTCTTCTGCATGAACGCCGGGCCGTCGATGCCGTCCGGGCGCCGGTCCAGCATCAGCGGGCGGCCCCGCAGGTGCGGCAGCATGAACGGGGCGACGGCCCGGTGGTAGTCGACGAGGTCGCCCTTGGTGTACTCCCCGGTGCCCCCGGCGCCGGGGAAGAGCACCTTCCCCGGCCGGTGGATCTCCAGCGAGCGACGGCCGGCCCGTACGGTGCGCGTGCCGTCGTCGCTCACGACACGACCGCCTCCCCCACCAGCAGCCGGCCGGCCGCCGCGATCGACTCGGCGTCGATCCCGGCGGCGTGCAGCTGCTCGTCCGGGGAGGCCGACCCCGGCATGGTGCGCACGCCCAGCCGCACCAGGCGCGGCACGGGGCTCCCGTCGGCGAAGGCCTCCGCGACCGCGTCCCCGAGGCCGCCCTCCGGGTGGTGGTCCTCCACCGTCACCAGGCAGCCGGTCTCCTCGGCGGCCGTGCGCAGCGTCTCCCGGTCGACCGGCTTCACCGAGTACAGGTCGATCACCCGTACGGTGATGCCCTCCCCCTCCAGCGCCTCCGCGGCGGCCAGCGCCTCGGGCACGGTGACGCCCGCCGCGACGAGGGTGAGCCGGTCGTGGTCGGAGGAGCGCAGCACCTTGCTGCCGCCGACCGGGAACTCCTCGTCGGGGCCGTAGATCACCGGGCCCGCGCCGCGCGAGGTGCGCAGGTAGCGGACGCCGTCGAGGTCGGCCATGGCGGCGACCAGCCGTGCGGTCTGGTTGGCGTCGCACGGGTACAGCACGGTCGAGCCGTGCACCGCCCGCATCATCGCCAGGTCCTCCAGGCCCATCTGGCTGGGGCCGTCCTGGCCGATGGCGACGCCCGCGTGCGAGCCGACGAGGTTGATCCCGGAGCCGCTGACCGACGCCATGCGGACGAAGTCGTGGGCACGGGTGAGGAAGGCCGCGAAGGTGGCGGCGTACGGCGTCCAGCCGCGCGCGGCGACGCCGACCGCCGCGGCGACCATCTGCTGCTCGGCGATGTAGCACTCGACGTAGCGCTCGGGGTGCTCCTTGGCGAAGGCCTCCGCGCGGGTGGAGTCGCCGACCTCCCCGTCCAGGACGACGACGTCGCCGCGTGCGGTGCCGAGGGCGGTCAGCGCCTCACCGAAGGCGTTCCGGGTGGCCACCTCCTCGCCCTTGTCCCAGCGGGGCAGGTCGGGGGTCCCGGTGCGCCGGTCGGGCGGTGCGGCGCCGGCGGACGGCGGCTGCACCCGGATGCGCAGGTCGCGGGTCCCGCCGAGTTCGGCGACGGCCTCCTCGGCCTCCGGCAGCGGTTTGCCGTGCAGGCCCTCGCGGTCCTGGACCGCCTCGACGCCCTTGCCCTTGAGGGTGCGGGCGAGGATCGCGGTGGGCTGGCCCCTGGTGGACAGGGCCTCCCCGTAGGCGCGGTCGACGGCGTCCACGTCGTGGCCGTCCACCTCGACGGTGTGCCAGCCGAAGGCCTGGAAGCGGCGGGCGTAGGCGTCCAGGTCGTGGCCGTGCCGGGTGGGGCCGCGCTGGCCGAGGCGGTTGACGTCCACGATCGCCGTGAGGTTGTCCAGGTTCTCGTACGCGGCCTGCTCGGCGGCCTCCCAGACGGAGCCCTCGGCCAGTTCGCTGTCCCCGCACAGCACCCACACGCGGTAGTCGGCGTGGTCCAGCCGCTTCCCGGCCAGCGCGATGCCGACGCCGACGGGCAGTCCCTGACCGAGCGAGCCGGTGGCCGTCTCGACCCAGGGCAGCCGCCGGGGGGTGGGGTGGCCCTCGAGGCGGCTGCCGTCCTTGCGGAAGGTGAGCAGTTCCTCGTCGTCGACGGCGCCGACCGCCTTGTAGGTGGCGTACATCAGGGGCGAGGCGTGGCCCTTGGAGAGGACGAAGCGGTCGTTGCCCGGGTGGTCGGGGCGCTCGAAGTCGTAGCGGAAGTGGCGGGCGAACAGCACGGCCGTCAGGTCCGCCGCGGACATCGAGGACGTGGGGTGCCCGGAACCCGCGGCGGCCGCGGCGCGGATGCTGTCCACGCGCAACTGCTGCCCGAGTTCGACGAGTTCACCGGTGTTCATGAGTCTCCTTCGGAAGGTCGGTCGGTGCGCTTGACGGGGCCGGGCGCGACGTCGGGGCCGGGCGGCGGCTGATCGGGCGGCGGGGCGACGGCGGGCCGCTTCTCCGCCGGCTCGCCGCCCGGCCGGTTCCTCGCCGGCTCCGGGCCCGTCCGGGCGGCCTCCGGCGGGTGCGTCCCGTCCCCGGGCGGCTGTCCCCGCCCCGGCCCGCCCGGCACCCGCGCCACTTCCGGCGACGCCGTGTCCAACGGCACCGACCAGGACCGTACGAGCCCCAACTGGACCGCCTGGCGCGGCAGTACGGCGTCGAGGAGCCAGTCGGCGGCCACCCGGACCCGGTTGCCCGGCATCGCCGCCAGGTGGTAGCCGCGGGTGACCGCGCCCGCCGCCGCCCCGGACAGGTTCACGCCGAGCGGGTTGGCGGCGGCCTTCACGCCGCCCAGGTCCACCACGAACCCCATGTCCTTGTGCCGGTAGGCGCGCCGCTCGCCGTCGCCGAACGAGGCGGCGATGTTGTGCGCGCACACCTTGCCCTGCCGCCAGGCGTGCTGTGCGGTCATCGGGGTGTACGAGCCTGGCTTCTCCAGATCGGGCACCGCGGCCGCGTCCCCGCAGGCGAACACCTCCGGCCGGCCCGGCACCTGCAGGTGCGGGTCGACGAGCAGCCGGCCGCGTTCCATGGGGAGTCCGAGGGACTCGGCGAGCGGGTCGGGGCGGACGCCCACGCACCACACCAGGGTGCGGGTGCCGACGAACTCCCCGTCGGTCAGCAGCACCCCGTCGTGCGTGGCCTCCTTCACGGAGGTGCCCATCCGCACGTCCACGCCCCGTTCCCGCAGCACGGTGTCGGCGGTGCGGGAGAGCCGTTCGTCGAGTTCGGGCAGGACCCGGTCGGCGATGTCGAGGAGCAGCCAGCGCGGCCGCGCCCCGGTCCGCATCGGGCGCCTGGCGACCTGCGCGTCGGTGAACAGCTGCCCGTGCGCGGCGACTTCGGTGCCGGTGTAGCCGGCGCCGACCACGACGAACGTGCAGCGGGCGGCGCACCGCTCGGGGTCGTCGGTGGCGGCGGCGAGCTCCATCTGCCGGGTCACGTGGTCACGCAGGTACAGGGCCTCGGGCAGGCCGCGGAAACCGTGGGCGTGCTCGGCGACACCGGGGATCGGCAGCAGCTTGTTGACGCTGCCGGCCGCGAGGACCAGCCGGTCGTAGTCGAGGGTGCCGCCCTCGCCCTCGGGCCCGGTGTAGTGCACCCGGCGCGCGTCGAGGTCGATGCGGTCGGACTCCCCCAGCACCAGCTTCACGTGCGGCAGCGTCCCGGAGAGGGAGACGGTGACCCGGCGGGGTTCCAGGATGCCGGCGGCGACCTGGGGCAGCAGGGGCAGGTACAGGAAGTAGTCGGTGGGGTTGAGCAGGACGATCTCGGCGCGGCCACGGGCCAGCCGGGAGAGCGTCCGGGCCGTGCGGTACCCGGCGAAGCCGGCACCGACGATCACAATGCGGGGTCGACTCACGGTTCGCCTCCGGCGCTGTCGCGTACGTCGGGAGACTTCCGCGTCCCCCCGGCCGGGGCCGCCAAACGTCCCGCCGGTTTCCGCCGGGCCCCCCGGGTACCCGGAGCGGGACCCGGAACGCCCACGTCACGGAGGCGACCCCCATGCCCGAGTACGGCTACTTCCTCTCGTGCGAGCAGTACGGTCCCGCCGAGCTGATCGAGCAGGCGCGGATGGCCGAGCAGGCCGGCTTCCAGGCCCTGTGGATCTCGGACCACTACCACCCGTGGAACGACGAGCAGGGGCAGAGTCCGTTCGTGTGGTCGGTGATCGGCGCGCTGTCCGAGGCGGTGTCGCTGCCGGTGGGCACGGCGGTGACCTGCCCGACCGTGCGGATGCACCCCGCGGTGGTGGCGCACGCGGCGGCCACGGCCGCGGTGATGTCACCGGGGGGGTTCCGGCTGGGCGTGGGCACCGGCGAGGCGTTGAACGAGCACATCCTCGGGGACGCCTGGCCGCCCGCGCACGTGCGCCTGGAGATGCTGGAGGAGGCGATCCAGGTGATGCGCAGGCTGTTCACCGGCGAGGAGGTCAACCACCACGGCACCCACTACACGGTGGAGAACGCCCGCCTGTACACCGTGCCGGACGGGCCCGTCCCGATCGACATCTCGGGCTTCGGGCCGGCGGCGACCAAGCTCGCCGCCCGGGTCGGCGACGGGTACGTCACGATGATGCCGGACGCCTCGATGGTGGAGCAGTACCGCAAGGGCGGGGGCGGCGGGAAGCCGGTCAGCGGCGGCACCAAGGTCTGCTACGGCACCGACCGCGACGCGTGCGTGCGCACCGTGCACAGGCTGTGGGCGAACGAGCTGCTGCCGGGCGAACTGGGTCAGGTGCTGCCGTCGCCGAAGCACTTCGAGCAGGCGCAGACCCTGGTCACCGAGGACATGGTGCGGGAGAACCGGGTGTGCGGCGACGACGTGGACGAGCACGTCGCCGAGCTCCGGCGGTTCGCCGACGCGGGCTTCGACCGGATCTACGTCAACCAGATCGGGCCCGACCTGCGCGGCTTCTTCGACTTCTACCGCACCAAGGTGCTGCCGCAGCTCCAGCGGACCGGCTGAGCCGGGCGTGCGGCCCGCGCGGTCCGGTGCCGGAGGTCACGCCGGGGCCCCGGCCGCCACGAAGGCCGCGCCGCCCCCGGCCGGAGGCGGCGCCACCGGGTTCCTCCGGCCGGTCAGCCCCGGCGGGAGGAGGCGTCGGGGTCGGAGTCCGGCCGCGGCGGTACGACGCCGGCGGTGGGCGGCGCGGACGGCACCGGCGGGACGGGGGCCGAGGGACCACCGGACGCGGTGGCCTGCGCGGGAACGCTCCCGGACGCCGTGGGCCGGGCCGCGCCGCGCAGGGCGTGGGCCAGCGCGCCCAGGGCCACGGCCGTGATCAGTGCGGCGGCCCAGCCCGGCAGGACCAGGTCGAGGGCGAGGCCCAGGGCCAGTGACACGGCGGCGCCCGCGTACAGGGCGGCGGCGCCGGATCCGGCGTACAGGGCGGCCCTGCGGCGCTGCCCCCGCGCCTGTTCGCGCAGTTCGTCGCGCACGGCCTCGCGGGCCGCCCGCGCCAGTTCGTCGACCAGGTGCCTGTCCAGGTGCTCCGAGGGCTGCATGGGCGTCGGGTACCCGGGCCCGGGGGCGCGTAACGCCCGCGGGCCCGGGGCGCGAAGACCCCCCGCGCCCCGGCCTTCCGGCCGGGCCGGCCCCAACTAGGCTCGTCCCCATGGAGATTCTGGGTGCCACACTGCGTGTCTGCGTCGACGACCTCGAGACCGCCATCCCCTTCTACGAGCGGCTGGCGGGCGGCAGGGCCCTCCGGTTCGAGCGGGGCGGCGTGCAGGTCGCCGCGGTCGGCTGCTTCCTGCTGATGAGCGGTCCCCCGGCCGAACTGGACGTGCTGCGCAAGGTCGCCGCGACCCTCGCGGTCAAGGACGTCGAGGAGACCCGGCAGGTGCTCGCGGAGATGGGCGCCGACATCCTGGCGGGCCCGCTGCCCACGCCCGTGGGCCGCAACCTCATCGCACGGCACCCGGACGGCACGGTCTACGAGTACGCGGACCGCCGCTCCTGACGCGGCCGGTCGCGACGCGGACCGTGTCCGGGAGCCGTACCGGCCCGGCAGCGGCCCGCCCGGCGACCGCGTGAACGGGGGCTCCACGCGCCGGGGCCGGGCGTCAGCGCCCCTTCGTCATCTCGCTGGTGAGCGCCCAGCGCTGGTGGTCGCGCCAGGCGCCGTCGATGAAGAGCATCTTCGGGGAGAAGCCCTCCAGGCGGAACCCGCAGGCGCGGGCGAGGGCGATGGAGGCGGCGTTGCCGGGCTGTACGTTGATCTCCAGGCGGTGCAGCCGCATCGGGCCGAAGGCGTACCGCACCACCAGGTCCAGGCCCTCGCGCATCAGCCCGCGGCCGGCCGCGTGCGCGAAGGCGCCGTAGCCCAGCGCACCGCACAGGAAGCCGCCCTCGACGATGTTGTTGATGTTGATGAACCCGGCGAGGGCGCCGTCCGCCTCCTTCTCGCAGACCAGGAACCCCGCCTTGGTGGGATCCCCGATCAGCCGTCCCGCGTACGCGGCGTACGCGTCCTGGCTGTCCGGCGGGAACAGCCAGGGGTGGTGGAGGTCCTTGCTCTCCCGGGCGCGGGCGGTGAACTCGGCGCCGTCCGCGTGGGTGAAGTGGCGGAGCCCCACGCGGCGGCCTTCGGCGAGGTAGCGGGAAGCGGTGTGCGGCACCCTGCCACCCTACGGCGGGCCCGCGCGCGGCGCGGGCCGGTCAGCTCAGCGCCGGTTCGTCCAGGGTCAGCGTGCCCGCGTCGGCGTCGAGTTCCGCCGTGACGCCGAACGGGACGGTGAGCGCGTCGTCGCAGTGCCCGAACCCGAACTGCTCGGCCACCGGCACCCCGAGGCCGCCGAGCCGGTCGGCGAGCAGCGCCCGCACCCCGTGGTACGGCTCGCACCGGGCCCAGGAGCCCAGCAGCAGCCCGGACACCCCGTCCAGCCAGCCGGCCCGCAGCAGCTGGGTGAGGTGGCGGTCGAGCCGGTAGGTCGCCTCCCCCACGTCCTCCAGGCACAGCAGTCCGCCGCGCGCGGAGGGCCTGGCGTGCGGGGTGCCGAGGTCGGCGGCGAGCAGGGAGAGACAGCCTCCGAGGGTGACCCCGCGCGCCCGCCCGGGGACGAGCGGGGTGCCGTCCGAGGCGAGGGTGCGCGCCGTCTCGGGGGCGAAGAGGGTGGCCCTGAGGTGGTCCTGGGCCCGCGCGCTCTTCACGAAGTCGACGCCGGCGGCCATCGGCCCGTGCAGGGTGACGAGGCCGAGCCGGACCGCGAACGCCTCGTGCAGCGCGGTGATGTCGCTGAACCCGACGAACACCTTCGGCCCGGCGGCCCGCATCGCCGTCCAGTCGAGCAGGTCGACCATGCGCTGCGCGCCGTAGCCGCCGCGGGCGCAGATCACCGCGTCGACGGCCGGGTCGCACCAGGCGGACTGCAGGTCGGCGGCCCGGTCGGCGTCGCCGCCCGCGAGGTAGCCGAACGTGCCGTCGCGGTCCAGGACGTGGGGGCCCACCACGGGGTCCAGGCCCCAGCCGCGCAGCAGGTCGAGTCCGGCCCGCAGCCGTTCCTCGGGGACCGGGCCGCTGGGCGCGACCACGGCCACCCGGGCGCCGGGGGCGAGCCGGGCGGGCCGCCGCAGCGGTCGGACCCGGTTCACCGGCCGAGCCCCAAGGTCGGGACGCCGGCTGCTCCCAGGCCGAACACCTGGGCGTACAAGGAGAGTTCGGCCTCCAGGGCGCGCACCATGGTCTCCGCCCTCCGGAAGCCGTGCCCCTCCCCCTCGAAGGTGAGGTACGCGTGCGGCACGCCCCGGCCGGCCAGCCGGGCCAGGAACCGCTCGCACTGCGCGGGCGGGCAGATCACGTCGTCCAGTCCCTGGAGCATCAGGAACGGCACGGTGAGCCGGTCGGCGTGCGCGGCGGGCGAGCGCTCCGCGTACCGCTCGGGCACCTCGGCGTGCGGACCGATCAGGCTCTCCAGGTACCGGGACTCGAAGTCGTGGGTCCCTCCCGCGCTCCAGCCGGTGAGGTCGAGCACCGGATAGCTGATGGTGCCGCAGGCGTAGACGTCGGTCGTGGTGAGCGAGGCGGCGGCGGTCCAGCCGCCGGCGCTGCCGCCGCGGACGGCGAGCCGGTCGCGGTCGGCGGCGCCCTCGTCGGCGAGGGCCAGTGCGACGGCGGCGCAGTCCTCGACGTCGACCACGCCCCACTGCCCGCGCAGCCGGTCGCGGTACTCCCGCCCGTACCCGGTGGAACCGCCGTAGTCGACCTCGGCGACGCCGATGCCGCGCGAGGTGAAGTAGGCGATCTCCAGGTCGAGCACGAGCGGCGCCCGGCCGGTGGGGCCGCCGTGCGCCCGGATCACGTACGGGGGGCGTTCGTCCGCGGGACCGGAGCAGTCGGGGTGGTGCGGGGGGTACACCCGGGCGTGGATCTCCCGGCCGCCCGGCCCGGTGAACGTGCGGACCCGCGGCTCGGGGTAGTACGCCGGGTCCACGGCGTCCTCGTGGCGGGCCCCGATCACCCGGGCGTGCCCCGTCCGGGTGTCCAGTTCCACCACCTCGGGACCGCTGCGCGGGCCGGCCCCGACGGCGACGACGCGTTCGCCGTGGGCCGCCACGAAGGGCGCGAACTCCGTCCAGGGACCGGCGGCGTCGACGACCTCGCAGGTCTCGGGGTCGAGGATGCCGAGCGCGGACGCGCCCTTGCCGTGCAGGACGGCGATCAGTCCGCCGTCCAGCGGGGCGAACCAGCGCAGGCCCAGGTTCCACAGCGGTCCGCCGAACTCCTCCTCGCGCGGGCAGACCGGCTCCCCGTCCCGGTAGAGGTTCCACCAGCCGGTGCGGTCGCTCGCGTACAGCAGCCGGCCGTCGTGGGTCCAGTCGGCCTGGGCGACGGACTCCTCGGGTCCGCCGGCCACCGTGCGGGCGCCGTGCAGGGTGCCGTCGGCGGCGACGTCGGCGACGAGCAGCTCGGTGCCGTCCCACGGCATGCGCGGATGGTCCCAGCCGATCCAGGCGGCGCGCCGCCCGTCCGGCGCGAGACGCGGCCCGGTGACGAACCGGTGCCGTCCGTCGCTCAGTTCCCGCACGGCGCCCCGGTCGCCGGCGGCGGAGCCGTCCAGCGGTACGGCGGCCAGGACGCGGCGTACGTCGCCGGGGCCGTCGCCGGTGAACTCCTCCAGGACGCACCACACCTCGCCGCGTTCCGGCAGGAGCACCGGCTCGGCCCAGCGCAGTCCCTGCCCGACCGGGGACACCGGGGTGAGCGGGCGGGGCTCGCCGCCCGGCTCGTACCGGTAGAGGCGCTGGTCGGCGAAGTGCACGAACACCACGAGCGGGACACCGCCGCGCACGGTGCCGGCCCAGGGCCGGCCGCCGTACTCGATGACCCGGCTCCGCACGTTCCACGGCGCGGGCAGGACCGGCTCCTCGGTGCCGCCGGCGTGCCGCCGCACCAGGGCGCGCCGGCCGCCCTCGGCGGGCCGGGGCTCGGTCCACCACACCTCGTCGCCGACGAAGTCCGCGAACTCGGGCCTGCCGTCGTGGGCCGCGGCCGTGGCCGCGTCGATGGGCGAGGGCCACTCGCCGTACGCCAGGATCCGCACCGGCTCCCCCTTCGTTCAGGCCGTCCGCAGGAACCGGTCGAGGACGTGGACGCCGAAGTGGAGCGCATCGACCGGGACGCGCTCGTCGACCCCGTGGAAGAGGGCCTGGTAGTCGAAGCCCTCCGGCAGCCTCAGCGGCGCGAACCCGTAGCCGGTGATGCCGAGCCGGGAGAACTGCTTGGCGTCCGTGCCGCCCGACATGCAGTACGGCACCACGTGCCCCTCGGGCGCGAACTCCTCGACGGCGGCCCGCATCCGGGCGTACGTCGGCGAGTCCAGCGGCGCCTGGAGCGCCACCTCGTGGTGCTCGAACTCCCAGTCGACGTCCGGACCGGTGAGCCGGTCCATGGTCGCGCGGAACTCGTCCTCGGTGTCCGGCAGATACCGGCCGTCGACGTGCGCCACGGCTTCCCCCGGGATCACGTTGACCTTGTAGCCGGCGTCGAGCATGGTCGGGCTGGCGCTGTTGCGGAGGGTGGCCTCGACGAGCTTCGCGGCCGTGCCGAGCTTGTCGAGGAGCGTGTCCGCGTCGGTCAGGTCCGCCTCGATGCCGTAGAGGGCGGCGAGTTCGGTGAGCGCGGCCCGCACCGTCGGGGTGAGCCGCAGCGGCCACTGGTGCTCGCCGACACGGGTGACGGCGGCGGCCAGGCGGGTCACCGCGTTCTCCCGGTTGACCTTGGAGCCGTGCCCGGCCCGGCCGCGCGCGGTGAGCCTCATCCAGGCCGTGCCGCGCTCGCCGGCCGCGATCGGGTAGATCTGCCGCCCTGCGCCGTCGTGGAAGGTGAACGCGCCCGACTCGCCGACGCCCTCGGTGCAGCCCTCGAAGAGGTGGGCGTGCCGGTCGGCGAGGAAGCCCGATCCGTCCTCGGCGCTGGCCTCCTCGTCGGCGGTGAACGCGACGACGATGTCCCGCCGGGGCCGCACGCCCTCCCGCGCCCAGGACCGCACCACGGCCAGGATCATCGCGTCCATGTTCTTCATGTCGACGGCGCCACGCCCCCAGACGACCCCGTCGCGGACCTCCCCGGAGAACGGGTGCACGCTCCAGTCGGCGGCCTCGGCCGGGACGACGTCCAGGTGCCCGTGGACCAGCAGCGCGTCGGCCGACGGGTCGGTGCCCTCCAGCCGGGCGACGACGTTGGCGCGGCCCGGCGTGCGTTCGAGGAGCACCGGCTCGAGTCCCGCCTCCGCCAGCCGTGCGGCGGCGTACTCGGCGGCGGGCCGCTCCCGGCAGTCGCCCCCGCCCCTGTTGGTCGTGTCGATCCTGATCAGGTCGGACGTGAAGGTCACGACCTCGTCCAGGGCCGGCTCGTCAGCCATACTGCTCCTCCACTGCGGCCGAGGCGATCGTGGTGACCGCCTTGAAGGTGCGGATCCCGTCGTACATGGTCCCGCTGGTGTACGCGATCCTCCGCTCACCGGTGCGGGTCACGCCCGGCACGACGGTGACGGCCATCGCCAGGTGCTCGGCGTCGAACTCGACCGCCACGGTGAAGGGCCCGCCGTCGACGGGCTCGTGGCGCACCGCCAGCGCGGCCGCCCCCTCGGCCGCCGCGCGGATGTCGGCGGCCGTGCGGGCCGGGGTGCGGCACACGGCCGCGTACCGGGACACGTGGTCCTTGACGGCGACCTTCAGCGCCTCGGGCGCGTAGCCGAGCGCGTCCTCGCAGGCGACGTCGTCCCCGGTGACGAGGACCACCGGCACCCCGTACTCGGCGACCACGAGCGCGTTGAGCAGACCCTCGCTGGCCCGTACGCCGTCGACCCACACCCCGGTGACGGAGTTGGCGAGGAAGGTGTGCGCGAGGACGCCCTCCATGCCGGCGCCGGCGTGGTAGCCGACGAACGCGACGCCGTCCACGTCGCCGTACTGGACGCCCTCGACCATGGACAGGGCCTTGTGCCGCCCGGTGAGCATCTCGGCGCGCTCGTCCAGCCGTTCCAGCAGCAGGTTGCGCATGGTCCAGTGGGCCTCGTTGACCAGCACCTCGTCGGCGCCGCCGTCGAAGAAGCCCCGCACGGCGGCGTCGACGTCCGAGGTGAACAGCGACCGGCACCGCTCCCACTGGGGAGTCCCCGGCAGCACGTCGGCGGGCCAGGTGACACCGGTGGCACCCTCCATGTCGGCGCTGATGAGGATCTTCATGCGGCACACGCTACGTGGTCCCGCAGAACCCCGGCCAGCCCGTGGACGGCTCCCGCCCGCCCGGTCGCCCGGCACCCGGCGCGCCGCGCCGTCTCCGGCGGCGCGGCGCGTGCGTCCGTCCGGGCGCGTCCCGCCCGGCG
>NZ_JBEORT010000023.1:0-74223 GCF_040302425.1 Streptomyces sp. NPDC126497 | reverse complement strand
CTGCCGACGCGCGTCGGCAGGGCCCCCACCGGGTCCCGGGGGCGGTCAGGCGGGCGTGCGGGGCGCGAACGCGCGACCCAGTTCCAGGGGGTCGGCACGTCCGTCGAGTTCGGTGTACAGGGCCGTGACCAGCTCCGGGTGGGCGAGCAGTCCCTCGCCGGCGGGGTCCCCTTCGGCCCGGGCGGCGAGTCCCAGCCCCACCCAGGTCTCGGGGTCGCCCTCGCCCCGGGCGATGCGCGCGCGGCAGGCGCGCAGCGCCTCGGCCGTACGGCCCGTGACGAGGTCGACGTCCTCGGGGCGCGCGCCGCTCACCGTGGCGCCGGGGTCGTCCCGCAGCCTCCCGAACCCCTCCGGGTCCGCCAGCAGCCACCTCACCAGCACCGCCCGCGTGTCGAAGCCCCGCACCGGCCGCCCCGCGACGAGCGTCGGCCCGTGGCGCCGGGTGACGGACCGGGTCCCGTGGGGCCAGGCCGCCGCGTGGGCCCGGACCGTGCCCGGGTCGGGCCGCAGGTGGTACGCCCGCCAGGTCGCGCGGTGGTCCGCGACCGCGAGGTCGGCCGCGGCGCGGGCCCGCGCGTCCACCGGTTCCGCGAGCCAGGGCTCCAGCCGCCCCGCGAGGTGGGCCACCAGGCGCCGCCCCAGGTCCGTGAGCCCGTCCGACCGGCCGACCGCACGGAGCGCGTGCGCCGTCTGGGCCCGCCACAGCGCGTACTCGAACCGTCCGAGCGGATGGTCGCGCCGCCGCCAGAAGGCGGTGACCCCGAAGAACGCGTACACCCCTTGGAGCAACCCGCCCAGCGGCCGGGGGTCGTCCCGCCAGGGGGCGTAGTACAGCCGGGTCTCCGGCTCCTCGTACAGGGTGAACAGGTGCATGAACGCGCTGAGCTTGTTGTGCTGGAACTCGTGCACCAGCGTCGAGGCGAACTGCTCGCCGTCGTCGGGGACCGACGCCACCGCCGTGCCGAAGGCGTCGCCGGAGGAGGCGCTGTGCGGCCGGAACCGCTCGGAGCGCGGGCGGGGCACCACGGACACCAGTCCGTCCGCCAGGGCCCGGGCCTCCTCCCGGTCGGCGGTGCGCAGGATCTCCCAGGCCGAGCCGAACAGCTCCTGCCACCGGGCGGCGGAGTCGAGCGGCTCGGGGACGCCCGGTGCGCGCAGGGTGCGATAGGGGTCGGTGTCGTCCAGGAGCAGCGTGCACCCCTCGGCGCGCAGCTCGGCCGGCGCGTGCCAGCCCGACGCGCCCAGCCGGCGGCCCGCGACCCGCACGTCCCCGTCGCGGGCGGACACCTCGGTCACCGTCCAGTCCGGGGCGCCGGGCACCCGCATGGCCCCGAGCGCGGGCAGCACGGCCCAGCCGTGCCGGACCGGGACGTCGGTACGGAACTCCAGGCCGGCGCGGACCGCCGCGCTCGCGGCGAGCGCGTGCAGGTGTCCCGTCTCCGCCCACAGGGGTGCTTCGTGGTCGGCGGTGCCCCGCAGTCGGCGCAGTGTGTGCGCCGACCACATGCCGACGGCCGGGTACGACAGCAGCCGCTCCACCTCCTGCCCCGCCACGGACCAGGCCCGCGACAGCAGGCGCCAGCCCTCCTGCAACGGGGGCAGGGGGCCGGTCGGTGCCGTCGCGGCCGCGTCCAGCAGGGCCCGTACGACGAGCAGTCGCCAGCTGCGCTCGCTCGCGCGCAAGGCGTCCACCGTCGCGGGGCCGCCCCCGCCGCCCAGCAGTTCGTCGAACGACCGCGGTGACAGGACGTGGGGCCGGGCCGTCTGGTGCATGGAGGGTGCCTATTCGTCGCGTTGCGGGTTGTAGCCGCCGAGGCTGCCGGCCGGGTCGTCGATACGGCTGAGCAGGCGGCGCATGGAGCCCTCGACGGACGGCAGCTCCAGGTCCGGCCAGAGGTCCAACGGGACGCCACTGAGGTCGATCAGCTCAGACTCGACTCCGGTCTTCTCCATGACGCCGTCCCCATGACAGTGGAAGTGAGGTGATACGAAGAATGCCCGATGTATGCCACTGTCGTGCAGTTTCAACACTTTTCAGGCCGTCGGTAACCCTAGTGCACCCACGGTGGCACGCGGTTCCAGAACTGTGGAATCCACCCGGATCGAGTGAAGGGTGGGCGTTCTGGGTAGGACCCGGGCGTGATCGAACTCGCCGAGCTCATAGAGGAGTTGCGCCGCGAGCTCACCGCGGCCCGCACCGCCGCACAGGGGGAGGACCTGTACTTCGAGGTGGGCCCGGTGGAGCTGGAGGCCGCCGTCGTCGTGGAGCGGTCCGCGACGGCGGGCGGGAAGATCCGCTTCTGGGTGGTGGAGACCGGCGCGGACGGCCGGCTGGCGGACAGCGTCACGCACCGGGTGAAGCTGACGCTCGATCCGCGCACGCGCAGCGGCGGCGGGCGCGCGCCGTGGGTGGGCGGCGACGAGGCGGAGGGCGAGCGCTGAGCGCGGTGCCCCGGGCGCCCCGGCGACTGGACCCGCTGCGCGTGGCGGAGGTGCTGGTGCGACGGCCCGAGGGGCGCGGCGGACGCCGGGGCTCCGGCTACCGCGTCGGCCCGTCGCACGTCCTCACCGCCGCGCACGTCGTCCGTGCCGCCGGGGAGGAACGCCTCGGGGTGCACGTACGGTTCGAGGCCGACCGCCCCGACGAGTGGACCGCGCCCGCGCGCGTGGTGCTGGCCTCCGAGAAGGCCGACGTGGCGCTCCTGGAGCTCACCGGGCCCGTGCCCCCCGGTGTCCACGCGGCCGTGACCGAGCCGCCCGCGTACGGCGCCGTGCCCGACACGGACGCACTGCTGCCGTGCAGCGCGCTGGGCTTCCCGCGGTTCAAGCTGCGCGAGGACCGGATGCGCCGGCTCGACGACGGCTCGCCTTCCCAGTACCGCGACTCCTGCCACGCCACCGGGATGATCTCGGTGCTGTCCAACCGCCGCGAGGGCACCCTCGAACTCGCGGTCACCCCGCCGCGGGAGGACCCCGAACCCGACCGCTCCCCCTGGGAGGGCATGTCCGGCGCGGCGGTCTGGCACGCCGACACCCTCATCGGACTGGTCAGCGCCCACCACCGCTCGGACGGCCTGGGCCGCCTCGCCGCCGTGCGCGCGGACCGCTGGTACGAGCTGCTGCCGGCGGCCGACCTCGCCCTGCTGCACCGGTACGCCGGGCTGCCCGCGTCACCGCCCGGGCCGGCCGCCCCCTCGACCGGCACCGCGGGCCCCGGCAGCCTGGCGCATCTGCCGGACGACCTGCCGCTGCGGGAACTCGACGGGCTGGTGGGCGCGTTGACCGCGCTGCCCACGGTGAGCGAGCGCACCACCCTGGCGCTGGTGCTGGACGGCATCGATCCGGTGATCGCGGCCATGAGCCCCCGCTCACCGGCGCTGCGTCCGGACGTGTTCGGGATCCTGCGCACCTGCCTGCGCTATCGCGGCACACTGGACCAACTCATGGAAGCGGTGCGGCTGATGGAGGGCGACTCCGCCGGAATGGCCCGCCTCGACGAGGAGGCGGCGGAGCTGTCCCGGCGCCACCGCGGTGGCGCCGGCGACCGCTGACCCGATATGGCGGCACCGCCCGGCCGTCGTGTTTCATCCAGGCTACGGCGGGCGATTATCAGGGGGATGTGAGCAGCCCGTGTCCGTACGCGTCATCGGGGGGAAGGGGTTTGGCCGTCATGGAGTCGTCTGCGGCCGCCGTCGAGTCCAGCCTTGTCGATCTCGCGGGGGTGTCCCTTGAAGCACTGCGCTCCATGGACGGTCGATTTCTCGCCGCGTCGCTTCAGGAGCTGCAGCACGGGATCGATCACCCACTGGCCAGCGTCTCCGGCTTCGGAGAAGGAGGGGGAGGCGGCAAGGGACGTCCCCACTGACCGCGGGGCCGCCCATGAGCGCTGAGCCGTCCCTGCCGCATCATCGTCTCCCGTCCGGCAGCCTCGCCGAACTGGCCCGCGGCGAGGGCGGACCGGCGACCGTGGACCTCCTGACCGCGGCCGAGCGCAGCCGTCGGCTGCTGCTGTTGCGGATGCTCGACGACGCCGCGGACCTGGGGGCGGCGTGGGACCTGCTCAGTGCCGCTCAGCGCCGCGCCCCCGCCGTCGTCGACGAGCTGCTCATGTACCCGCAGACCGGCATGTGGCTCGCCACCGTGCTGCGCCGGCTGCGCGCCGGGGCGGTGGAGCGGGACGAGCCGCCGCAGGCGGTGGTGCTCGGTCACGCCCGCGCGCTGGCCGCCGCGGCCGCGCTGCGCGCGGGGCTCGACTTCGGCATCGAGGTACCGGTCCGGCACGGCCGGGTCCCCCTGCCCACCCTGGGCTGTGCCGAACTGCCCTCGGCCGAACCGTGGGCGACGGCCACCGTGCGGGCCGAGGCCGGACGCGCCGTGGTCCGGACGCCTGAGCACACGGTCGCCGTACCGCTGCCGCCCGGCTCGGCGGGGCCGGGGTGGCACCCGGTGCGCCGGCTCGCGGCCGGCCCGGCCGGACTGCGGCTGGAAGTCGCCCTGGACGACGTCGACCCGTACCGGACGTACCCGCATCCGACCGAGCCGCGCCCGCTGTCCGAGGAGGCCGCGGCGCGGTGGCGGCGGACGCTGGAGCGGTCCTGGGAAGTGCTGCTGCGGGACCAGCCCGAGACGGCCGCCGCGATGCGGCGGGGCGTGTTCTCGCTGAGTCCCACCCCGGCGAGGGAAAGGTTTCGGCCCCGCAGCGTGTCGTCGGGGGACGCGTTCGGCGGCATCGAGGCCTCGGAGCCGGACGACGCCGTCCAGCTGGCCGTCACGCTCGTGCACGAGTTCCAGCACACCAAACTGGGCGGTCTGCTGCACCTGGCACCGCTGGTGACCCGGGGCGCCGACAGCGGTACGGAGCTGTGGTACGCGCCGTGGCGGGACGACCCCCGTCCGCTGGAGGGACTCCTCCAGGGCGTCTACGCCTTCGTGGGCATCACCCGTTTCTGGCACGCCCACCGCCGTGCCGCCGGCGCACGGACCGCGACGGCGCACTTCGAGTTCGCGCTGTGGCGGGCCCACGTGGCCACCGCGATGGAGCAGATCCACCGCCACCCACGCCTCACCCCGCTCGGCGCCTCCGTGCTGGACACGCTCCGCGACCGCTGCGCGCAGTGGCTCACCGAGCCCGTGCCCGAGGACCACCTGGCGCTGGCCCGGCTCTGCGCCGCCGACCACGCGGGGCGCTGGCGGGCACATCACCTGCGGCCCGCCCCGGCGGCCGTGGACGAGGCCGTCCGGGCCTGGCTGGCCGGCGAGAGCGGACCACCCGGGGCCCTCGCGTCCGAGCCGGAGGTGGTGCCCGACCCCTCCGCGCGCTGGCTGGACTGCCTGGCCATGCTGGTCCGCCACCGCCTCGGCGGCGCGGACGACGGCCGGCGCCCCGAGGAACCGGGAGAAGCCGCCGCGCGGGTCACCGGAGCAGTGACCGGCGACGCCCTGCTGGCGGCCGGCGACGCCGCCGCGGCCCGCCGGGCCTACGCGGCCCGCCTGGCCGCGGAACCCGGACGGGCCGGCACCTGGGCCGGCCTCGGCCGGGCCCTCGCCGCGTCGGACGAGCACCCGGTCGCCGCCCGCCTGCTCGGCCGCCATCCCGAACGGGCCCGCGCGGTGCACGAGGCACTGTTCCGGGCCACCGGCACCCCGCCCGACCCCGTCCGGCTGGCCACGTGGCTCGGCTCGCCCCCGTCCGCGGCGCACTGACCGGGCACCGCCGGGCCGGCCGGACGCGGTGGCGCCACCCCTCCCGGCGGGAGCGGCCCGCCGGTCGGCGGGCCCGTCACCTCACAGCGGCATCGGGTCGACGTCGCAGTCGGCCCGCCCCCGGGCCCGTACCAGGAGCGTCGCCGGGTGGGGGCCTGCCGTACGGGGTTCGTCCAGGACGCGCTCCATACGGCTCAGGACGTCCGCGTGCAGCGCCTCGCCCTCCGCCTCCCGGCCGACGGCGATGAGGTCCAGGGCGAGGTTGGCCCCGCACACCAGCGTGGTGGGGTGGTCCTCGCCCAGCCTCGCCGAGCACGACGCCATCGTCCTCTCGCCGAGTTCGCGGGCGCCGTCCGCCCGCCCCAGCGCGCTCAGATCGCTCGCCAGGTTGATCGCGCAGGCCAGCGTGACCGGGTGGCCCTCCCCCAGGCGTTCGGTCAGCGACCGCAGCGTCTCCTCGTCCTGCTCCCTGGCCTCCTCGGCCCGGCCCAGCAGCCGGTAGGTCACCGCCAGGTCGATGTCGGCCGCCAGGACGTGCGGATGGTCGCTCCCGAAGAGCTGGCGGAACCGCTCGCACGCCCGCTCGCCACGGTCGCGGGCCGCCTCCAGCTCGCCGTCGTGGCGCAACGTCACCGCCAGGGTGAGCGCGGCCGTCAGCGACTCCGGGTGGGTGTCGCCGTAGCGGCGGGTGAACTGGCTGAACGCCTCGCGCGCCAGCTCGAGCGCGGTGGCGTGGTCGCCCTCCTTGCGGCAGGACACGCTCAGCTGCTGGAGGTTCTGCAGGGTCGTCGGGTTGCGGGGCCCGAAGAGGGTCCGATAGCCGTCGACGACGGCCTGCTGCAGGGACCGCGCGCCGACGTAGTCACCGGTCTCGCGGACGTCGATGGCGATGCTCGCCTCGGTCATCAGCGACTGCGGGTGGTCACGGCCGAACAGCCGTGTCTTCAGCGCGTGCGTGCGCCGGTCCAGTTCCAGCGCGCGCTGGAACTCGCCGACGAGCCGGAGGCTCACCCCCAGGTTGTGGGCGGTGGCCAGCGTGACGGGGTCGTCCTCGCCGAAGGCGCGGCGGGCCCGGTCGCAGGCCGTCCGGTCCAGTTCGGCTCCGGTGACGAAGTCTCCCTGGACGCGGCGCACCGCGGCGTCCAGGTTCATCGTCTCCAGCGCGTCCTCCCGGGTGTCCTCGCGGCCCGGGGGCGCCGTGCGGGCGTAGACGTCCTTGAGCCGGGCGGCGATCCGGGACGCGTCGTCGTACCGGCCCACCTTCAGGTAGAGGAAGCCGAGCCACCACCCCATCAGGCGGGTCTGCTGGTCCTCCTCGCCGAACAGCCGCTGCCAGGTCTCCCAGACCTGCTCGGTGAACTCGCGGGCGACCTTGTGGTCTCCCCAGTACCAGAGGTACCTGGCGATGTTCCGCACGAGCTGGCGGACCCACGGCTGGTCGGACTCGATCGCGCCGGAGGCGATGACGTGGCCGTACAGCTCGGCGTAGCGCGGCCAGTTGGCCGACTGGCTGGGGCCCTTCGGGTCGGCGGCGGCGAGCAGCGTGTGGGCGCCGCTGCGCATGCGCCGCTGCTCTTCGGGGGACATCCGGTTGATGAGCACGGCCTGCACCAGGCGGTGCATCTCGATCGAGTTGGTCCGGTGGTCGATGCGGGCCAGGGAGTAGCGGTTGATCTCCCGGATGGCGCGGGCCAGCCGCATCGGGTCGTTGAGGGCCCGGTCCAGCTCGGGGTCGATCGTGGACCCGCCGAGCCCGGAGAAGATGGAGCGGGAGATGGGGTCCGGCGCGAAGTAGGAGCAGAGCTGGAGCAGGCGCAGGGCGGTGAGGCTGCGGGTCTCGAGGTGGTCGAGGGAGACGTTCCACGCGGCGGCGACCGGCAGCTGGTAGTCCGGTGGCGGGGACACCTCGAGGAGCTCGCTGCGCTTGTGCTCGAACAGCCGCAGGTACTCCGACACCGGCATTCCGGTCTCCGCCCGCCAGGCCGCGGCCTGTTCCAGGGCGAGGGGGAGGTCGCCGAGGGCGTCGGCGAGACGGTCGGCGTCGGCGTCGACGAGGTCGCCGGGACCGGAGCGGCGCAGCAGCTCCTTGCTCTCCTCCCGGGTGAAGACGTCGACCTCGAGGGAGGGGCCGACCACGCTCCAGCGGCGGTTGCGCGAGGTGACGAGGATGGTGCCGCTGCCCCCGGTGGGGAAGTAGTCGCGGACCCGCTCGGGACTGTCGGCGTTGTCGAAGATCAGCAGCCAGCGGGAGTACGGCCGCCCCTCGCGCAGCGCCTCGCGCACCGCGGGTCCGGCGATGTTGGCCTCGGACGTGGTGACGATGCCGAGCCGCTGGGCGAGTTCGACCAGGGACTGGCCGATCTGGCCGGGGCGTTCGGCGGGGATCCACCAGACGATGTCGTACTCGGACTGGTGCCGGTAGGCGTACTCGATGGCCAGCTGGGTCTTGCCGACGCCGCCCATGCCGTGGATGGCCTCCGGCAGCACGGTCGTCGTGCCCTCCCGCAGGCGCTCGCTCAGCCGTTCCAGGAGATCCACCCGGCCGGTGAAGTTCGGATTGCGTGGGGGGATGTTGCCCCAGACGCGCGGCTGTGCCGAACGCCCGCTCTCCACCGCGGGTTCCTGCTGCGTGGTGGACATGGCCGTGGCTCCTTCTGCAGTTGTCCGGTGGGCGTGGGGGGCGGTGCTCCCGGGGCGGGGGCCCGCACCCTTGCGCAGGCTCACGGTGTTCTTGCGGTCGTACTCGTCCAGTGCGCGGGCGAGCCGCTCGGCCAGTGGCAGGAAGCGTCCGGACAGGGCGCGCAGCGCGGCCAGCTCGACGCGCAGGAAGGCGACGTTGTGCCGGGTCACCGGCGGGACGCGGACCGCCGCGGGCGGGCCGGCGGCGCCCGGCCGGTCCGGCGCGACGCCCTGCGGGGCGACGAGCACCCGTACGTCGTGCAGCACCCGGACGGTGTCACGGCGGCGGGACAGCGCCAGTAACTCCTGGCGGGTGTCCGGACCGAAGGTGAAGACCACGCCCGCGGCGCGCTCGGCGTCCCCGCCGGCCGGCCGCACCAGTCCGCTCATCAGCAGCTCGGTGAGGTGGGCGGGCCCGGCGCCCGGCACGGACGCGGTCAGCGCCTTCATCACCGGCAGCGTCAGCGGTGCCGCCGCCAGCCGGGTGGCGAGCGCGAAGGCGGTGGGCGAGGCGGCGGCACGGAAGTCCGAGACGCGCTCCCGGGCCGGGACGGCGCTGTCGGGGTCGGGGACGCCGTGGTCCCAGGGCAGCGCCCGCGCGGCGTCCGGCCGCCGCTTCCAGTCACGGGCCCGGACGCCGGACGTCTCCGTCCCCCCGGGCCCGCGTCCGGTCACCAGGCCGACCCAGCCGGACAGGGAGCGCCGGGTCGATTCCAGGACGGGTACCGGGACCACGCCGGCTTGGGCCGTGGCGTCCTCGACGGGTTCGAGGGGGGAGGTGCGCAGCTCCCACCGCAGGGAGTCGTTCGGCGCCCAGGGCCGTGTGGCGCTCAGGTGCATGCGGTGCACGTCCAGGCCCGTGCGGAACCACAGCCGCTGCGGCAGCAGGTGCAGCACGGCGAGCGGCTCGGACCGGCCGAGTTCCCGCAGCAGCGGCAGGACCGCGCCCGCCCTCCAGCCCGCGGCGAGGCCGTCGGTCAGCACCAGCGTCACCCGGTGCCGGGTGTCGCCGGGGGGCAGGTGGTCCAGCCGGATCCGGGTCGGCTCGGTGTCGTCCGAACCCAGCAGCCGCACGGTGGTGATCCGGCCCAGCCGCTCCTGACGGGTGAGCCCCTCCGCCAGCCGGCCGACCGCGTCCTCCCAGACGCACATGCTCACGTGGTCGTCGACGACGAGCAGGACGGCCGGGCGATCGGCCGGGTCCGCCGGTTCCAGTCCGCTCAGGGCGTGCAGCACGCCCTCCCATGACACCTCGTCAGGCGCGGGATTCGTTAAGGCTCGTGGGCTGTCGTCACGCCGCATGGGCGCCCTCGGAGCGGCCGGCGATGCCCGAGCACGGCGGAGGGGCGCAGGAGGAGTCCCGCAGTCCGCGGGCATGCGTGACATCCACGTTGCCAGCCTGGCAGTGGTCCGCGTGCGGTGCAAGACGGATGTCCACCAGGGGGATGACGGGAGGGATCGCGAGTTGACCGTCCGGAAAGCGCCCCGGTGGTGTGGAGCGCGCGGGACGGGCGCCGGGGCCGTCCCGACCGTCAGCGTGGCACTCCGTCGATCCCCCGCGCAAGACCGACGCCGTACGACCCCGCGCCGGTGACCGCCGCGGGACGGCCCCGGCCCGTCCCCCGGTCCGCAGGGGCACGGCCGCTACACCGGTCCGGGCGGCCCCGGCTTGCGCTCGGGGTCGTCGAGCAGGATGGCCAGGTGGCGGCCCACGTGCTGGTCCCAGGCGTCGGGTCCGAGCGCCAGGGCCTCCTTGCGCCACTTCTCGATGCGTTCCGCCAGGCTGCCGAGCCCCCGGTCCTGCAGTATTTCGCCGATGGCGTCCTGGAACGACGGATCCGAGCAGTCGCTGCGGTGCCAGACCATCGCGGGCACGCCGGCCCGCAACCCGGCCAGGACCTCCCGCCGGCCGGTGCCCGAGTCGTCGCCGGGCGGTTCGCTGAGCACCAGGCAGACCGCGTGCCGGTCCTCCTTCAGCTCACGTTCCAGGTGGAAGAAGTAGGCCGAGTCCTGCCCGGGCCGGCTCCAGTGCGGATGGCTGTCCGCGGGGCGCTCCCGGAGCCGTCGCCACTTGTTGTGCCAGGCCCGGTGCCACGCGGTCCGCTGCAGTCGTTCGAGGCTGCGCACCACCACCGGGTAGTCCAGCGCCAGCGGGGTGGGCGAGTCGGAGTCGGACTCCTTCGGCCACCACTCGACGGGCTCGTTCAGCAGCTCCCACGGCAGGATGAACTCCAGGAGGACCGGCTGCCGCAGGTCGGCCCATCTCTCCTCGACCTCCTCCACCAGCCTCTCCACCGCTCCGGGGAGTTCCTCCCGGTGCAGGTGGACGGTCTCGCCCGGTACGGGGTGCCAGCCCTGCGGGTCGGACTGGCGCCAGTGCGACAGGTAGAAGCGGTCCGCCTCGATCCGGTCCGGCTCGAACTGGATCATCAGGTACGCGGGGACGAGCGAGGGCGCGGCCTGCGGGAACTCCGAGTGCTGCCAGGCCGCCAGCGCGTCGTCCAGCCGCAGGGTGTGCGCCTGGCCGCGAGTGAAGCGGCGCAGCACCTCGGCGGCGTCGGCCCGGCCGTCCGCCACCAGCCGGTCGGCGCAGAGCGCCAGGAAGGCCAGGCTGGGCGGGAGTTCGCCGTTCGGGGAGTTCTCCCCCGCCAGCCGCAGGAAGACCTGCCACCCCGTGCGGCACCAGGAGGGCAGTTCCTGCACCCGGGACCGGCTCGCGCGACGCGCCATGGCCGCGAGGTCCGGAGAGCTCATCGACAGCAGGACGGGCCGTAACGCGCGCAGATCGGCGTGGTTGAAGAAGTCGACGGCCTCCCACTCGTCCACCAGCGGCCACAGGGCGGCGACCGTGGTCGACTGCTGCTCCACGTACTCGAGCGACCGCACCAGACACGCCGGCCCGTCGCCGACCTCGGTGCACGCCATGACCACCTGCAGCAGCCAGGGCCGCAGCCGGTCCCCGCCGAACGGCTCCACGGGGGAGGCCAGTTCGGCCGCGAGCAGCTCCCGCCAGATCTCCCGGCTGCCCGCCTGGTTCACCGTGGACGAACCCTGCAGCGCGTCCACGATGGAGACGACGAGTTCGTTGCGGACCCGATCCGGACTGCGCTCCTTCACCCCGTTGCCTCCAGACGGCCGGCGCGGTTCCCCGATGGTGCCGACCAGAGTAAGGCCGCAGGGCGGGGCGGGGCGGGGGAAACGCGGGTCACCGGAACGCCCGGCCCGGGACCCGCACGGTCGGAGCCCTCGGCCGTGAGAGGGGCCGGGCGTCCTGCCGGACGGTGCTGACCTGCGAGGACAGAACCTTCCGGCAGGAACCGGCACCCCCGGGGGCGGTCCTGCGGGCTCCGGGGAAGGCGCCCGTTAAGCGGCCGATTCGTTGCCGGGTCGTCCCTGTGCCCTGCGGCGGGCGCCCGCGTCGGCGGGCCGGCCCTGACCGGTGCGGCCCTGACCGGTGCGGTTCTGGCCGGCGCGGCCCTGACCGGCGCGGTTCTGGCCGGTGCGGCCCCGGCGGCTCCGGGACGGCGAGGACGCGCGGCGCGGGCGTTCCACCACGGGCACGGTGATGACCACGGGGACGCCGGAGGGCGCCTGGGCGCCCGTGATCCGGCTCAGCTCCGCCTCGCCCGAGCGGACCGGCGTGACGTGCGGGGTGATGCCGGCCGACGCCATCAGCCGGGTCATGTCGCGGCGCTGGCCGGGGGTGACCAGGGTGACGACGCTGCCGGACTCCCCGGCGCGGGCCGTACGGCCGCCGCGGTGCAGGTAGTCCTTGTGGTCGCTGGGCGGGTCCACGTTGACGACCAGGTCGAGGCTGTCGACGTGGATGCCGCGGGCCGCGACGTTGGTGGCCACCAGGACGGTGACGTGGCCGTCCTTGAACTGGGCCAGGGTCCGGGTGCGCTGCGGCTGGGACCGGCCGCCGTGCAGGGCCGCGGCGCGGACCCCGCTGTTCAGCAGGTGCTTGGTCAGCTTGTCCACGGCGTGCTTGGTGTCCAGGAACATGATGACCCGGCCGTCCCGGGCCGCGATCTCGGTCGTCGTGCGGCGCTTGTCCGTTTCGTCCACGTGGAGTATGTGGTGCTCCATCGTGGTGACGGCACCGGCCGACGGGTCGACGGAGTGGACCACCGGGTCGGTCAGGTAGCGGCGGACCAGCAGGTCGACGTTGCGGTCCAGGGTGGCCGAGAACAGCATCCGCTGGCCGTCGGGGTGCACCTGGTCGATCAGGGCGGTGACCTGGGGCAGGAAGCCCATGTCGGTCATCTGGTCGGCTTCGTCGAGCACCGTGACGCCGACGTCGGCGAGCTGGCAGTCGCCCCGGTCGACGAGGTCCCTGAGCCGGCCGGGCGTCGCGACGACCACCTCCGCGCCGGCGCGCAGCGCGCCGGCCTGCCGGCCGATGGACATGCCGCCGACGACGGTGGCGAGCCGCAGGCCCACGGAGCGCGCGTAGGGCGCGAGCGCGTCGGTGACCTGCTGGGCCAGCTCACGGGTGGGGACGAGGACCAGGGCCAGGGGGCGGCGCGGCTCGGCGCGCCGGCCCGCCGTACGGGCCAGCACGGCCAGGCCGAAGGCGAGGGTCTTGCCCGACCCGGTCCGGCCACGGCCGAGTACGTCGCGGCCCGCCAGGGAGTTCGGCAGGGTCGCCGCCTGGATCGGGAACGGCGCGGTCACGCCCTCCCGGCCGAGCGTGGCCAGCAACGGCGCCGGCAGGGCGAGCTCGGCGAACGAGTCGACGGCGGGCAGCGCGGGCGTGACCGTCTCCGGCGGCGTGAACTCGCCCTGCACGGGCCGTCGGTTGCGGGGAGGGGCGGAGCGGCGCGATCCGCGGGAGCCCGCGGCGGCCTTTCCCCCGGTGCGGCCGGATGCGTGGGCGGTGCGTGCGCCGGTACTACGTGTGCGGTTCATGCGGGACCTTCCTCGATACAGGCGCGTATCAAGGAATTTCCGCAGCGGAACGAGAAGCGCGGAGAATTGCGAGAACGAGCCCAGGGGCAGGATCGGGTCACCCTGCCGATAAAGCGGAGCTGGGGCCCGCACCCCATGGTGCGGGCCCCGACTACGGAATGATGTGTCGGTGTCGACGCGTCAGGCGGGAACGATGTTCTCGGCCGTCGGGCCCTTCTGGCCCTGCGCGATGTCGAACGACACCTTCTGGCCCTCCAGCAGCTCGCGGAAGCCCTGGGTGGCGATGTTCGAGTAGTGGGCGAAGACGTCGGGGCCGCCGCCGTCCTGCTCGATGAAGCCGAAGCCCTTTTCGGAATTGAACCACTTCACGGTTCCGGTGGCCATGTCATTTCTCCTTCGGAGGCGGTATCGGGAATTCACCCTGTGTGAAACCCGTGTCGCCGTGATGATTAACCCGTCGGATATGAACCTTCTGGCAACCACACCTGCAACTGGGATCGACACTAGCACGGTGCGATCGGCCCGGTGCGGTCGCCGATTTCACCCCGGGCCGGTGACCGGGGAATACGTGTCGCGTCCCGTGCTCATATCTCATGTCACGGAAACAGATACTGCCCCCCGCGGAGTGCGGACTTTCCGCCGTGTGCCTCCGTACCCGCCCCTGTGACCTTCGCCGACGGGGGGACGCGCCGTCGGCGCCGTCGTCGTCGGACCACCCGACGGCGGACGCGCCGGGCCCCCGCCGCCGCGACGAAGGTCACAGCACCGGGGGACCGGCGGCCCCGGGCGTTCTGCTTGGATCGGCCCATGACTTCTGCCGGCGCGGTGGACGGGACGCGGGAGAGGACGGAGCTCGCGGTCTGGTTCGGCGGGGCGTCCCTGGCCCCCTGGTTCTGCTGCCCGTTCTGGGCGCTGGTCTGCTTCCTCGCGTTGCCCCTGGCCCTCGTCGGCCTCGTACGGGCCTGCGTCGAGTACCGGGCGTCCGGGCCGGGCCGGGCGAGCGCGCCGCGAGCCGTCGTGGGCGGGGCGCTGTCCCTCCTGGGGGCCGCGGCGGCGATCGCCTACCTGGTCTTCCTGGCCGGCCACCCGGACCTTCCCGTCCAGGAGTGAGGAGCGGTCCGCCCGCCGTGCCCGGCGGTGACGGGCCGGCCGCGGGGCTCAGCGCACCGGGAAGCCGAAGGAGTAGCCCTGCTCCTTGAGCGAGGGCAGGACGCGGCGCAGGGCCTCGACGGTCTGGGAGCGGTCGCCTCCCGCGTCGTGGAAGAGGAGCGTCGGCCCGTTGGGCAGCTCCCGCTCCACGGTGGCGACGATGGCGTCGGCGCCGGGCCGCTCGAAGTCCTTGGTGTCCACGTTCCAGCCCAGCGGGCGCATGCCGCGGGAGGCGGCCAGCTTGCGGCTGTAGGGGGTGAAGGCGCCGCCGGGCGCCCGGTAGTACATCGGCCGGACGCCCCCGGACGCCTCGGTGATCATGCGTTCGGCGTCGAGGATCTCCTTCGACTGGTAGGCCTCGGACTTCCGGTCCATGGCGGTGTCGTGCGACACGGAGTGGTCGCACAGCCGGTGCCCGGCGGCGACCACCTCCTTCACGAGGCCCGGGTGGGCCTGCGCCTGCGTCCCGGTGAGGCAGAAGGTGGCCTTCGCCCCGTGCTCGCGCAGCACGTCGAGCACCTGGGGGGTCCAGGCGGGGTCGGGGCCGTCGTCGATGGTGATGTTGACGCCGCGCGGCCCCGCGTCCGAGGCGTGCACGATGGTCACGCCGACCGGCTCGACGTCACCGCCCGGCGTGGCGGACGCGGTCGCCTTCGGCGCCGCACCGCCCACGGGACCGGCCTGCGCGGTCCACACCGAGGCGCCGACGGCGAGCACCGTCACTCCGAGCGCCGCCCCGACCACCTTGCCGTACCAGCCGCGCCCGCCGCCGTGCCGTGCCATGTCCGCCCCGCCCTCGTGTAGTCGACCCACCGGTCCCCGGCCGCCTCGCGACCACCTGACAGGACGGAGGAAGCCGCCCGCGGGATGCGTCCGTTACCGATCGCGGACAATCCCGGAGGAGTTCGCTGACAACCCGGCGGAAAACGGCGGGGGAGGCGGGGTGCCGGTGAGCCGTACGCGCGTCTAAGGTGGCCCGATGGCGTCGATCAGACAGGTACAGGTCACCTTCGACTGCGCGGAACCCGAGCGCGTCGCCCGCTTCTGGTGCGAGGTGCTGGGGTACGTCGTGCCGTCGCCGCCGGAGGGGTTCGCCACCTGGGACGACCACGAACGCTCGCTGCCGCCCGAGCGCCGGAACTCCGCGTTCGCCTGCGTGGACCCCTCGGGTGCGGGCCCGCGCCTGTTCTTCCAGCGCGTTCCCGAGGGCAAGACGGTCAAGAACCGGGTGCACCTCGACGTGCGGGTCGGCACCGGGCTGGTGGGCGAGGAGCGCCTCGCCGCGCTCGAGGCCGAGCGCGACCGGCTGGTCGCACGCGGCGCGGTGCACGTGCGGACCCTGCTCGCCGACGGCTTCGACGAATCGTGCATCGTGATGCAGGACGTCGAGGGCAATGAGTTCTGCCTGGACTGAGAGCCGCTCCCGGGACGGGAACCCGGGCCGCGCGCCTTCCGTTCTGCTTCCGACCGGCTGCTCCGTGTGAAGGCTGATAGAAGTTGAGTCACATACCACCGCAGAACCTTCCGCGCGCACGCGAGGCGGCCGCGTCGTCCCCGGTGCGGCGCCGGCCACGGGTGGTCCTGTGGACCCTGGCCGCCGTGGTGACCCTCGGCTTCCTCGTCGCGCTGGAGTTCGCCGCGCGCCGCTACGGCACCCCGGGGCCGCTCACCCTCCAGGCGCGGGAGGTGGTGTTCGCCCCCAAGTCGGGCGGTCTGCTGTACGCCGCCCTGGCGTTGATGGCGGTGGTGCTCACCTGGCGGGAGCGGTTCGTCGCGGTGGGCGCGGCGATCGGCGTCGACCTCGTCTTCCTGGTGGTCCGGTGGGCGGCCGACGCCGACACGGCCGGCGGCCACCCCTTCGGCAACGGCGCCCTGTGGGTGACCCTGGGCGCCGCCGTCGTCGCCGTCACCCGCCGCACCGGCCGGGAGCGGGTCCTGCTGCTGAAGGGCGTCGGCCTGGCGCTGCTGCTGATGGCCGGCCGCAAGACCGGCGACACCTGGCTGCTCATCACCTCGAAGACCCGCCCGACGGTGCTGGACCCGTACGTGGCCACCGCCGACCACGCGCTGGGCGACCCGTCGTGGGTGGTGGGCCGGATCGTCGAGGCCACCGGCCCGGTCGGCTTCAACTTCCTCGACTTCGTCTACGGCAACCTCGCGGTGGCCGCGGTCGTCGCCGCGCTGTACCAGCTGCGGCACGTGGCGGCCGAACGCCGCTTCCCGCGCCACCACCTGGTGCGCACGTTCCTGGTCATCGGTCTCGTCGGACCGGCCTTCTACATGATCTTCCCGGTGGTCGGCCCGCTCTTCGCCTACGGCACGGGCACCGAGCACTGGGCGGACGTCAGCCTGTGGGCGCCGGACATGCCGCCCAGCGCCCCCTGGGCCGTGGCCGACCTGTGGCCGAGGACCCCGCCCCCGGTCGAGGTCCCGCACTCCGTGCCGTTCGACGGGATCACCCCGCGCAACTGCATGCCCAGCCTCCACACGGCGTGGGCGACCGCGATCTTCATCCACTCCCGCAGGGGCCCGCGCCTCCTGCGCCACGCAGGAACGTTCTGGCTGGTCGCCACGGTCTGCGCGACGCTGGGCTTCGGCTACCACTACGGAGCGGACCTGATCGCCGGCGTGGTCTTCACGCTCACCATCGAGGCGGCCCTGCGCGCGTACGACCGCGGCTGGGACCGGTCGGCGGTGCGGCTGGTCGCCCACGGCACCGTGGTCTTCACCGCGTTCCTGCTGTCCTACCGCTGGCTCCCCCTGGAGATGGCCCGGTACCCGTGGGTGGCCGGTCCCCTGCTCCTGCTGGCGACGGCCTCGGTGATCCACGCCTACGTGCGCACCACCGGACTCTGGTCCCGGGGGACCGTGCCGGCGCCCCGCCCCGTACCGCCTCCCGAGCTGGTCTGAGCGCGCGGGGGACCGGGGGCGTCCGACGACCCGCCGGACCCCGCGCCCCGCTGTCGGACCCGTACGCCATGATCGCCCCGTGGAGCGTTCGGACGCGGTACGGGGAGACGGGATGACCACGAGGGAGCTGCTGACGGCGCGGGCCGGGACGAGGGACCTCGACGACCACGGTCTGGCGCCCGCGCTGGACGGGCTCGTGGACGGCCTGGGGTACTGGAGCGGCAAGGGGGCGCTGGCCGGCATCGAGCGGACCGGGCGTTACCTGGCCGGGGCGGGGGAGCCGGCCGCGCCGGACGACGAGCCGGGAACGGCGGGGGAGGGGTCCTGGACGCGGTTCATCGGACGCATCGGCGCCGTGGCGCTGCGTGCCGCCGTGGAGCCCACCCGCGAGGAGCGGCGCCGCCGGCTGCTCGCGCTGCTGGAGGTCTGGGCGGACGGTCCCTTCGCCGATCCCCGGGCCCGGCTGCGCACCGGACTGGTGCGGCCGGCCGAGGGCGGCCCCGCGGCGGTCCGGGACGGGCGGGGGGCGTCCGTCGTGGTCGGCTGGGCCGCCGGCGGGCTGCGGAGGTTCGTCGACCTGCGGACGGGGGAGGCGGATCCGCCGGGCCTGGGGACGATCGAGGAGGTGACCGACGTCCCGCGCGGGGGATGGGGCAGCGCCGCACAGGTGCGCCGGCTGGTGGACCTGGTCCGGGAGCGCGGGCCGGTGCCGTGGGACCTCGACGCGGTGGCCGTGCTGAGGGACGGCACCGGGACGGGCCGGGCGGCGGCGTCCTTCGCCCTGGCGGGGATGCTGACCGCCGACTACCTGCCGCACCTCGACGCCGGGGAACGCAGCGTCCACCGGCTCAAGATGGCCCAGATCGAGGACGGTGTCCACGGGCCCGGCCGGAGGAGCCCGCTGGAGCGCCTCGAACTGGCGGCCGACGTGCTGCCCGGGGATCCCGCCGAGCTGTGGGAGCCGGGGGGCATGCGGGCGGTGGCGGAACGGCTCGCACAGGCGTGGCGGGAGCGGTACGGGCGGCGGACCGTGGTCCCGGAGCGGACCTTCGACGCGGTCGTCGAGCTGCGTCCGTTCCCGCTGTCGGCGGACCGCTTCTGCGCGGCGTTCACCGACCACGCGTCGATCCGCGGCCTCGGCTCGGACCTCGACAGCTGGATCCAGAACGGCGACTTCCGTCCCTTCCCGACCGCCGGGGGCCGGGACCTCACCGACTTCACCGACACCTTGCGCTCCGTCGTGCCGCGTCTCTTCCGGGTCTACGCGGAGCTGCCCTGCGGCGACCCGGTCCGGGCCGGGGCGCCCGGTCTCCTGCGGGCGCTGCGGGAGCGGCTGGACCACCCGGGCCTGCTGCTGGACGCCGGCGCCCTCGGCCACGGGGCGGGACGCGAGGTCGCCGACGTGCACGACAGGTTCGGTTCGCGTCCCTACGCCGGCCCGGAACCGCTGGCGGTCGCGAGCGTCGACGACGGACTGACCGTGGTCGTGGACGGCGTGGTCGACCGCGGGGGCGAGCGGTCCCGGCCCCGGCTGTACTTCCGCCCGGCGTTCTACGGCGACGACGAGCGCTCCCGGACGCTGCGCCGGTCCCGGGCGGGCTCCCCCCACGCCTCCGAGATCGAGCTGGTCGAGTGGCTGCGCGGACCGGTCTGCGCGCGCCTCGTCGAGCGGCTCGAGGACACGTCGCCGCCCCCGGGGTCGTACGAGGCGAACCCGGCGGTCTCCGCGCCCGACGTGCTGGGGCGGGCCGCCGGCCGGCTCGGCGTCGACGAGGACGCGGCGGCCCTCTACCTGCAGCTGCTGACCCTGTACGTGCCGACCGACCGCAACGTCCGCACGTGGAACGGCTGGAAGCCCGCCCGGCACCGGAAGGCCGCCGCCGTGCTGGTCGAGCACGGCCTGGCCGTCGAGGACCGGCGCGCGAGGGCGGGCCGCGGGCTCTTCCTGCCGGGCGAGTGGATCCACGCCGGAAAGCCCTACCAGCCCATGGAGGCGTGGAAGGCGGCCCTGCTCGGGGTGGAGCGCTCCGGCAACGGCCGCCTGGAGAACCCCCTCCCGCTCCCCACCCGCACCCTGCCCGAGCTGTTCGCCCGCGCGTGGGAGCTGGTCGAGGGGGGAGGCGGACCCCCGGCCGCCGGTGCGCCGCGGGTGACGACGGCCGGCTGACCCGACGGTCCCGCGCGGCGGGACCGCCCTCCCCGGTCGGCCGTCCACGGAGCCGTCAGTCCGGCACGCCCCTCGGCGCGGCCCGGTGACCGACGGTCCGCGGGGCCCGGCCACCGTGGTGACCGGGCCCCGCGAGGTACGGCGCGTCTTCGGGACGCGTCACCATCGGTACCAGCGGCTGCGTCCGCCGCCGGCCGAGGTGGAGCGCATGACGAAGCCGAGCAGCCAGAGCACCAGGACGGCGATGGCGAGCCACCAGAGGACCTTCACGGCGAATCCCGCGCCGAAGAGGACCAGGGCGAGAAGCAGAACGAGCAGCAGGGGAACCATAGTTATCGACCTCCTGCGCCACCGTCTGCCCTGCGTCGGCACGGTCATTCACCGACGGCACCCTGTTTGTGAAGGAAAGGTGGGGGCAGGCGGACTCCACCGAGACAGCGGCAAGGACGCTACGAGGAGGCGTGTTCCATGAGTGCCGGCGAGAAGGCCAAGGCGAAGACCGAGCAGGCCCGGGGCAAGGCCGAGGAGGCTCTGGGGAGCGCCGTCGGGAACGACCGCATGGCCGCCGAGGGGCAGGCCAGGAAGAGCACGGGAGACGCCCGCGAGGCCAAGGAGAAGGCCAAGGACGCCTTCAAGCACTGAGGCGACCCCGCACAGGGGGAGGGGGCCGTCCCGGGGGAGCCGGGACGGCCCCCTCCCCCTGTGCGCGAAACCGCCGGACCCTCCCCGCCCCGGCCCCTCGGGGCGGTGCCCGCCGGTCGCGCGGGCCGCGGTCACCGCCCGGGAACCCCGGACCCGGCGACAACCGGATGGTCGCCCGTCCGGCCGCCGACCACGACGCCGGCGCGATCCCCGCTCCGGACCGCCGCGGCTCCCGCGCCGTGCGGGCCCCGGGCCGGCCCGGGGACGGCCGGGGGCCCGCACGGGCGGGCGCGCCGATGGGCGGATGCGCCGCCGGTCCGGGGCGCCGGCGGGGTCCGCTTACCTGACGGGTCATCGATTCCGGCGCCCCGGCATGCCATGCTCCCGGTGTACGGAGCCCGACCGACCGGAAGGACACCATGCCCGCCTACGCCATAGCCCACCTGCGAGAAGCCGCCCCGCACCCGGACATCGCCGAGTACATCGAGCGCATCCCCGCCACCTTCGAGCCGTACGGCGGGCGCTTCCTCGTGCACGCCGCGCAGCACGAGGTGAAGGAGGGCGACTGGCCCGGGCACGTCGTGGTGATCGGCTTCCCCGGGATCGCCGAGGCGCGGGCCTGGTGGGACTCCCCCGCGTACCGGGAGATCGCACCGCTGCGCTCGCGGCACATCGAGGGCGACCTCATCCTGGTCGAAGGCGTCCCGGAGGGCTACGACCCGACGGTCACCGCCAAGGCGATGCGGGAGGCCCTGCCCGCCGGGTGACCCCGGGCCGACGGGACGCCGTGGCACACCGCACCCCGGCCGGGAGAGCGCGGCGTGCCACGGCGTTCCCGTCGGCCCCCTCGGCCGGTTCGCGGTATTCCGCTCCTCAATTGTCACTCCCATGCCATACGCTGCGTCCTCGGCAGCGTCCAACACCCGTTCGGGTGAGGGGGGACGCGCGGCTTCTTTCATCTTCCGTCCGGTGACCACCGGACTTCTTTCTCTGGGGGCACATCACTGTGCGCAGGCGCAGCATCGCGACCGCGACGGCACTCGCGGTCGTCCTCGGTTCCATGGCTCTGGTGGGAGGCACGGCGGTTCCGGCGTCGGCCGACTCCGCGAAGACCCTTCCGGTGAGTTCGGTCGGCGACATCGTCGTGGACGGCGACCACCAGCGGGTCTACGTCTCCGATCCGACCGGCGGCAGGATCGTCGTCACCGACTACAGCGGCACCGTGAAGGCGACGCTGACCGGCCTTCCCGGCGTGACCGGACTGGCGCTGTCCGCCGACTCCGGGCAGGTGTACGCGGCCGTGAAGAACGGCAACCGGATCGTCTCGGTGGAGACGGCCACGTACACCCAGACCGCGAGCTACCCGGTGGGCGCGGCCCCCGGCGACCTGGAGGTGGTGGACGGCAGGATCTGGTTCGCCCACGGCACGGACTTCGGCTCGCTGGACACCTCCGGCCCCGAACCCGTCGTCCGCCTCGCCCAGCGGGGCGACGTCGACTTCTACGGCGCCTTCGGCATGTTCCTGGCGTCCGACCCGGCCGTCCCGGGCGTCCTGGTGGCCGGCAACGGCGGCGATCTCGCCGTCTACGACGTCTCGGCCGACGGGGCCGCGCTGCGGGTCAAGGGCGACATGGACACGGCCGTGAAGCAGCTGGACCTGACGCCCGACGGCAAGCAGGTCCTCACCTCGTGGGGCGACCCGGAGTACGGCTACGGCATCGGCGCCTACTCGGCCACCGACCTCACCGAGCAGTCGGGCTACCCCATCGACGCCTACCCGAACGCCGTGCGGGTCGCCCCCGACGGCAGCGTCGCGGGCGGCAGCTTCTCCTGGTACGACCCCGACGTCCACGTCCACCGGCCCGGTGACCCGGTTCCGGTGCGGGAGTACGACTTCCCCAACACCGGCAACAGCAGTGGCGCCGACACCCTCGTGGACGGGGCGCTCGCCTGGGCGCCGGACGCGAGCCGGGTCTTCGCCGTCTCCGTGAACTCCTACGGCACCCACACCCTGCGCGCCCTGACCGACCCCACCAAGGAGCTGCCCACCCTCAAGGTGTCGGCCCCCGCCAAGTCGGAGCGGGCGAAGAAGCTCACCGTCACCGGCACGCTCACCTCCAGGACGCGCCCCGCGGCCGGGACCAGCCTGAAGGTGACGCGCACGGACGTCGAGTCGCCGAAGGGCAAGGCGCTGGCCGCCGTCAGGACGAAGGCGGACGGCAGCTTCTCCTTCACGGACACGCCGCCGGCCGGCGGCAAGGTCACCTACAAGGTCTCCTACGCGGGCGACGCCACGCACGCCCCGGCCTCCGGCTCGGACACGGTGGAGGTCTCGCGCAAGGCGACCTCGCTGAGCCTGAACAACAACGGCAAGCTGTACGCGTACGGCAAGAAGGTCACCTTCACCGCGCACCTCGGCACGACGTACAAGAACCGCACCGTCTCGATCTACGCGGACCCCTTCGGCGCCGACAAGGCGAAGAAGCTGCTGAAGACGGGCAAGGTCAACTCCAAGGGCAACCTGTCGGCGACCGTCACCATGACCCGTGACACCGCCGTCAGCGCGGTCTTCGCCGGCGACGCCCGCTACGCCCCGAAGACCGTGAAGTCCACCGGGTACGCCAAGGTGAAGGTCTCCACCAGCGTCTCCAAGCACTACAAGACCGGCAGGATCGGCTCCACGACGTACTACTACTTCCACAAGAAGACCGATCCCGTGTTCACCACGACCATGAGCCACTACAAGGGCCGCAACCAGCGCCTCCAGCTCCAGATCCACTACGCGGGCGCCTGGCGCGACGCCGGCTCCGAGTACTTCGCCCTGGACGCCAAGGGCAAGTCGGTCGTGCGCCTGGAGGCGCCGGGCGACTCCGGCATCCGCGCCCGGATGCGCTCGTCGTACGTCAACGGCTCCTCCGGGGACACCGTCAACTCCACGACGCACGGCGCCTGGAAGTACTTCACCTTCACCAAGTGACCGCCCCGTCCGCCGGTACGGCCCCGGGTCCCACCGGGCCGTGCCGGCGGACGGCGGACACGGTGCCGGATCCCGGGAACGGGCCGGGCCCTCCTCGTTCCCGAACACGTGGGAAGGGGTTGTGGGCGGGGCGGTGAACCCTCGCGCAACGCGAGGTGGAATCCCTACCGGAACCCGCGCCCCGCTGTTTGCATGGGTGCGGTCGCGCCGAGGGGCGCGGCCGCTGCCGAAGTGCCCGGAGAGGGGCACCGACCGCAGCCGTTGGGGGGCGAGAGACGCGGGAGGGTCCCCTGCGCGTCGGGGAGACCACCCGGCGCACGGGAAAGCGGCTTGTGCCTTTCATGCCGTCGGTCTCCCGGGAAACGGCCGGAAACCCCTTGCGGGTCCACCGTCTCGCCGTGCCCAGAATCCGTTCCGTGAAGGGTGAGGAAAAGCCGTGAGACGCATGACCCCCGTTCTTCTGTCCCTCAGCGCCCTGCTGGCGGCCTCCGCCTGGACCGCGCCCGCGGCCGGAGCGGCCCCGCGGGCCGACCGGCCGGCGGCCGTCCCCAGCGGGTGGGAGAAGGTCGACGCCGCCGGGCTGGCGCACCTCACCCAGGAGACGGCCGCCCGGAAGGCGCCGCTCGCCGCCGCCGACGACGTCTCCGCACAGGCCGAGGAGCCCGAGCTGCTGGCCGTGCAGTCGCTCCGCAACGGCAAGTTCGTCGCCACGGAGAAGACGTACCCCGACCCCCACACCGGCGCGCTCCGGGCCCGTTCCGCCGCGTACAACGGCTCCTGGGAGGGCTTCGCCTTCGAGTGGGACGGCACCACCGGTACGTACGCGCTGAAGTCCCTGGCCAACGACCGCTACGTGGCGGTCGAGAAGAACTTCGCCGGCGACGCGCGGAACGAGCTGCGCGCCCGCTCCACGGGAGTGGGCGGCTGGGAGCGCTTCGTCCTCTACCACAACGAGGACCTGAACCGCTGGGCGCTCCAGTCCACGCTGAACGGCCTCTTCGTCTCCATGGAGAACAGCTACACCGGTTCGCTCCAGTACGTCCTGCGCGCCCGCTCCGAGTCGATCTCCGGCTGGGAGGAGTTCGACCTCTACGGTCTCGGCGCCTGACACCCGCGTCCGGCGCGGGGGCGGGTGGCCGGTCCCCGGGCACCCGCCCCACCCGCTCCGTCAGGCCTCCCGCACGCACCGTCACGCGACGCGCCGGAGTGGGGGCCGGACGACGGGGCTCCCGGCCGCCGGCGGGCACCGCCGTCGATCAGGGCGAGCCCTCCGAGGGACGAGAACCACGGCCACGGCGTCTGTCTGCCCGGCTTTCCCGGAGGTAACTTGAGGGAGAAGGCCTCTGAAGGAGGGCGATCCGATGCCGTGGTTCGTATGGCTGCTCGCCGCCGCGGTGCTGGGCGTCGCGGAGTTCTTCACCCTGACGTTGTTCCTCGGGCTGCTGGCGGGCGCCGCGTTGGTCGCCGCCGTGGTCGCCGGTGTCGGCGTCGGACTTCTCGGCCAGCTCGTGGCCCTCGGAGCGGCGGTGGCGGCGGGCCTCGTCCTCGTCCGTCCCGTCGCGCTGCGGCAGAGGGAACGGCGGCCCCTCGTCCGTGAGGGGAGCGACGCGCTGATCGGCAGGCGGGCCGAGGTCGTGCAGGAGGTCACCGCGACCCGCGGCCTGGTCAAACTCTCCGGCGAGGAGTGGTCCGCCCGCGCTCTCGACGAGAGCCTGGTGATCCCGGTGGGAGCGCTGGTGGACGTCATGGAGATCGAAGGCGCCACGGCCGTCGTTCACCCCCGCGCCCTCCTTCCGTGACGCACGGCCCCGTGAACCGGTGAACCCGTGAACCCGTGAACGGCTGAACGCACAGCAACGGAGGCACTGTGGATCCCGTTGTCATCCCCCTCCTCGTGGCGGTCCTCGTCGTCGTCTTCCTCGTGGCCTCCACCGTGCGGATCGTCCCGCAGGCGCGCCGCTACAACATCGAGCGGTTCGGCCGCTACCACCGGACGCTGCAACCCGGCCTGAACCTGGTCCTGCCGGTGGCGGACCGCATCAACACCAAACTCGACGTGCGCGAGCAGGTCTACTCGTCCGACCCCAGGCCGGTGATCACCGAGGACAACCTCGTGGTGAACATCGACACCGTGCTCTACTACCAGATCACCGACCCGCGGGCGGCGGCCTACGAGGTCGCCGACTACCTCCAGGCGATCGACCAGCTCACCGTGACCACGCTGCGGAACGTCATCGGCAGCATGGACCTGGAGGAGACGCTCACCTCGCGCGAGGAGATCAACTCCCGGCTCCGCGCCGTCCTCGACGACGCCACCGGGAAGTGGGGCATCCGGGTCAACCGCGTCGAGATCAAGGCCATCGATCCACCGCACACCATCAAGGAGGCGATGGAGAAGCAGATGCGGGCCGAGCGTGACAAGCGCGCGGCCATCCTGCACGCCGAAGGGGAGCGGCAGGCCAAGATCCTCACCGCGGAGGGCACGAAGCAGAAGGACATCCTGGAGGCCCAGGGCACGCAGCAGGCCATGATCCTGCGGGCGGACGGCGAGGCCAAGGCGGTGGAACTCGTCTTCCAGGCCGTCCACCGCAACAACGCCGACGCGAAGGTCCTGGCCTACAAGTACCTGGAGACGCTCCCGCACCTGGCCGGCAGCGACAACAACACGTTCTGGGTGATCCCGGGGGAGCTGACCGAGGCGATCAGGACCGTCACCCGTGCGTTCGGCGACCAGTCGACGACGGGCCCCACCGGAGCCGCGTCCCCCGGGGAGGCGGCCGCCGTCGGCGACGACGACACGTCGGACGCCGACCGGATCCCGCAGCTCGGCGCGGGATCGACGCTCCCCCTCGACGCCGCCGCGGCCGCCGGCGAGGCCGAGAGGCAGGCCGCCGCCGCGGTGAGCGACGCCAAGGCGGAGGCCGAGGCCGCGAAGTCGCCCCAGGTGCCGCACCGGGGACGGACGTCCGGCGACTGAGCCCACCGCGACCGCCCCGCACGCCCCGCACGCCTCACGCGCCGGCCACGGGGCCGGGTCCGGGGCGCTCGCCCGCGACCGGGCCGGGGGCGGGGCGGGGTCGGGAGTGTGCCGCACGGGGGACGGGACGGCGTGGGTGACGGAATCCGGGAACGGCCTCGCCGAGGATGCATCCGGAACGCTTCCGCGACGGAACCGACGAGACGCTTCCGCGGCGACGCGGGGCGGGAGGAACCACCATGCAGTCGGACGACCGGATCATGCGGGGCCCCGGGGAACGACGGATCGCCGAGGCCGCGGAACGGATCGTGGCCGAGGGCCGGCCGCGACTGCACCGCACCTGGGCGTCGCTGGTGGCCACCTCGCTGCTCGGCGGCATCGACGTGGGCGTCGGCATCATGGCGTTGCTGTTCGTGCGGCACGAGACCGGCAGTGAACCGCTGGCCGGACTGGCCTTCTCCGTGGGGCTCATCGCCCTGCTGCTCGGCCACAGCGAGCTGTTCACGGAGGGCTTCCTGGTGCCCGTCACCACCGTGTTCGCCGGCGCGGCCACCTGGCTCGACCTGGCGCGGATGTGGGTGACGGTCCTGGTGATGAACCTGATCGGCGGATGGGTGTTCACCTGGCTCGTCGTGCAGGCCTTCCCCGACCTGCACCGCACCGCGGCCACGGCGGGCGCGCACTTCGTCGACGGGGGGTACACGCTGGGCACCTTCTGCCTGGCCGTGCTGGGCGGCGCCGTCATCACGCTCATGACCCGCATGCACCACGGCACCGACTCCATGACCGGGAAGATCACCGCATCGGTCGTCGCCGCGTTCGTCCTGGCCGGACTCGGGCTGTGGCACTCGGTACTGGACTCCCTGATCGCGTTCGCCGGCCTGCACGCCGGCGGGACGGCGTACGGCTACGCGGACTGGCTGGTGTGGCTGGCCTGGGCGGTGCTGGGCAACGTCGTCGGCGGCCTCCTCCTGACGACGGCACTGCGCCTGGTGCGCAGCGCCCCGGTGCTGGGCGACGACGGGCCACCGGCCGGAGCCGACTCCTGAAGACCCCGGACGGACGCGGGACCCCGGATCACCCCGGGAGGCGGCGATCGCCGCCCTTGCGGCCGGTCCCGGAACAGTGCGCGGGATCGGGTCATGTACTTCCGGCCGACCGAGGGAGGAGAACCCTGCGGGCGCGGGAGAAGACGGAGTCCACAGGGGCGCCGGCGGTCCACGGCCCCGGGGCCGGTGCATGACCGAGCTGTGGCGGCAGGCGCCGGTCACACGGGCGGCCCGGTGACGAGGTCACCGTTCTCGTCGTAGGGCCAGGCGTTGGCGACGCAGCCGTGCAGGCCCTTGATCTGCTGCATCATCACGGGGGCCAGGCGACCGGCGCCCCCGCAGGTCATGTGCGAGTGACCGAGGAAGTGCCCCATCTCGTGGTTGATGATCAGCGCCCGGTAGTCGTGGATCGGCCCGTCGAAGGTCGGCGAGCCCTTGACCCAGCGCTTGAGGTTCACCACCACCCCTCCGGGAACCTCGCAGTTGTACTCGCCTCCGGTGTCCTGCTGGATGCCCGCCCAGCACAGGGCGTCCGCCGTCGCGGGTGTCGCGATCCTGATCGTGATGTCGTGCGGCGATCCCGCGCCCACCAGCTGGAACGCGTTGTCCGGGTCGTGGGTCCAGCCCCGCGGGGCGGCGAGTATGTCGGCGATCTCGTTCGCCGCCCGGGACGGCGAGACGTCGAGGCCGGTCTCGACCTCCACGACGTAGCGCACCGGGCGGGAGCCGCTGCCCACCTTCTCCCCACCGGCCTGCGCGGTGACGAACGTCCCGCTGCCCGTCGGGGGGACGTCGATCTCGGTCCGGCTGGCGGAGGGGGAGGGGGAGCGGGAAGGGGAGGCGGACGGCGTGGGGGTGGGTGCGGGGGTGACGTGCGTGCCCCCCGGGTGGGGCGCACCGCTCGACGCGTCGCTCCGCCCGCCTCCCAGGACATAGGCCGCCGAGCCCAGCAGGCCGACGCCCACCAGCAGGACGATCAGCAGGTTCCGGCCCCGGCGGCGCGGCCGTCCCCGGCGACGGGAGGACCGGCGCCGGCGACCGGCGCGGTGACCGGCCGCGGCGCTGCCGGTGGGGGGTGCGGATGGTCGCTGTCGTGCCACATGCATGGAAGGTCAATCTGGTGATCCCAGATGATCGCGACGAGCCGGTGACATCACGGGAAGGTAACGGAGCCCTGTGTTCCCCGGCCCGTGTGATCGTTGTGTAACGGCGGTCGGAGAGCGTCCTTCCTCGGGACGGACGCCTCGTCCGGTCTGCTTACACTGCCGCAATGCCACGGGTCCTGATCGTCGAAGACGACCACGATGTCCGCAGGGCCGTCCAACTGGGTCTGCGGCATCAGGGTCATGAGGTCCGCGCCGTGGAAACGGGTGAGGAAGGGCTGGAACAGCTCCGTCCGTTCCGGCCGGACGTCGTCGTGCTCGATCTCATGCTGCCCGGCATGTCCGGCCTGGACGTGTGCCGCCGGATCAGGGACCGCGACCAGGTGCCGATCATCATGGTGACGGCCCGGGGCGACGACATCGACGTGGTCGTGGGACTGGAGACCGGCGCGGACGACTACGTGGTGAAGCCCGTGCAGGCCCGGGTGCTCGACGCACGCATACGGGCCGTGCTGCGCAGGCAGGACGCGTCGCTGCCGGACGGTACCCGCCCCCGGGTGGAGACGCACGGCGAGCTGGTCGTCGACCGCGCCGGGCTCGTGGTGACGCACCGCGGCGAACCCGTCACCCTCGCCCCCTCCGAACTGCGGCTGCTGCTGACCCTGTCGGCCTCGCCCGGCCAGGTGTTCAGCCGCCAGCAGCTGCTGGAAGCGGTCTGGGAACACAGCTACCACGGCGACATACGGCTCGTGGACGCCTGCGTGAAGCGACTGCGCAACAAGCTCGGTGAAGGCAGGAATCCCCGTTACGTGCAGACCGTACGCGGCTTCGGTTACCGCTTCGGCACCTCATGAGCGACCGGACGTCCGCGCGGACACGGAGGACCGCCGGGGCACGGAGGACCGTCCCCGAGGCCTCCACGGCCGACGAGGCCCCCGCCCCCTCCGCCGCCGCCGTACCGGGTGCCGGCCGCCCCCGGCGGTTCCTCCGGGCGGCCCTGGCGCGCGTCCCGCTCCCCCTGCGCGGCCTGCGCCCCCGCCTGCTGGCCTCCTTCGTGCTGGTGGCCATGGCCAGCTCCCTGGGCACCGGCGCCCTCGCCTTCCGCGAGGCGCGTACGGGAGTGCTCCAGCAGAGCCAGGACTCCGTCATCAACCGGTTCCGTACGAGCGTCGACGCCGTCGCGCCCTCCATCCCCCCCGCCCCGGACCGGTCGGACCTCCAGTTCGCGGTGAACCAGGTGCTGTACGCGAACCGGTCGTCGGACTGGCGGGTCATGGCCGTGTACGGCGGCCACCGCGCCTACGCGCCGAGCGCCGGCTTCACCGAGCCGAGCCGCGAAATGCTCCGGTCCGTCCGGGACCGACGTGCCGCGGTGTTCCAGCGGATGAACGTCGACGGGCGTCCCCGCCTCGTCGTCGGCATGCCCGTCACGTACACCTCGGGCGAGGGCACGGAGCCCAGGCTCTCCGGGCTCGTGATGTACCTGGAGGTCCCGCAGACCGCCGAGGAGGGGTACGTCGAGGCCATGGTCAGCGGCATCGAGCGGGCCACCCTGGTGGCCCTGTGCCTCGCCGTCGTCCTGGCGCTGCTCGCCGCGAGCGGCGTACTGCGTCCCGTGCGGGCGCTGCGCCGGGCGACGCGCCGGATGGCCGCCGGGCACCTCGACGTCCGGCTGGACGTCACCGGCTCCGACGAACTGGCCGACCTCTCCCAGTCCTTCAACGAGACGGCGGCCGAACTGGAGCGGACCGTGCGGGAGCTGCGTCGCCTGGAGGCCCAGGGGCGCCGCTTCGTGGCGGACGTCTCCCACGAACTGCGCACGCCGCTGGCGGCGATGTCGGCGGTCACCGACGTGCTGGACCTGGAGGGGGAGGGGGAGGGGGAGGGGGAGACCGGTGAAGCGCTGCGGCTCATCAGCGAGGGGACGAACCGGCTGAGCGGACTGGTGGACGACCTGATGGAGATCTCCCGCTTCGACGCGGGGGTGGCCGAACTCAACCGGGACGAGATCGACCTGGTCGAGTCCGTGCGGCGCACCGTCGCCTCCCGGTGGCGGCAGGAGCAGGTGGAGACCCGGCTGCCCGGACCGGGTGAGCTCCGCGCGCGCGTCGATCCGCGCAGACTCGACGTGGTGACGGCCAACCTGATCGGCAACGCGCTGCGGCACGGGGCGCCGCCCGTGCGGCTGACCATGGGGGTACGGGTGGACGGGGCGGGCATGGAGTGGGCCGTCATCGAGGTGACCGACAACGGACCGGGGATCGCCGAGGAGGCCATGCCGCACATCTTCGAGCGGTTCTACAAGGCGAGCACCTCACGGGCCAGGAGCGAGAGCAGCGGGCTGGGTCTGGCCATCACGGCGGAGAACGTGCGCCTGCACGGGGGGCGCATCCGGGCGGCGAACCTGCCCCGGGGCGGCGCGGTGTTCACGGTCGAACTCCCGCTGCACCGCGACGACACCGACACCGAGGCCGACGGGGGCACCCGGTGAGGGGCTCGCGGACGGCAGCGCTGCTGTCCGGGCTCACGGCCGTGGCCGCGGTCGCGCTCACGGCGTGCGGAGTCCCCCCGTCCGGTGTCATCGAGGCCGGTGCGCCGGCGAGCGGCATGGTCTCCCACAGTGCGACGCCACCCCCGACGCCCACCACCATCTCCCTCTTCTTCCTGCGCGACGGGGAGTTGGTGCCCCATCCCCACCGGATCGACGACGCCGGGAACCTCGAGGCCGTCGTACGCCTGCTGTTCGAGGCGTCGGCCGCGAACGTGGCCCCGGCGGCCACCACGGAGCTGCCCCGCCTGACGGACGCGCCGCTGGTGGCGATCGACGGCGGCATCCTCTTCGTCGAACTCCCCGGTGAGACGGCTCCGCTGAGCCGCCGGGCCATGCTCCAGCTGACGTGCACGGTGAACCACGCGGCTTCGTCGGTCCCCACCGCCGTCCCCCGCGCCGACGCGGAAGCCGACGGCGACACCGCGCGCCGTTCCGCCACGCCCAGCGGCCTCCATGTGTTCGGGGACGGATGGACGATGACGCAGTCGGACCACGCGTGCCCCGTCGAGCCCCGGCCACGGGCGCAACCGGAAGCACCGACCTCGCAGGAGCCCTCCGGCTGACCACCGGCCCCCGCCCAGGCCGGGGAGGACCGCAGCGCCTCGGCGGTGGACCCCGTGATCGCCGCCACCGCGGCTCACCACGGCTTGGCCGTTCTCCCCACCGGTGGGCATGCATCGAGACCTCCGGGCCGTACTCGGGGTGCCGGGCGAGCTCCGGCCAGTCGTAGACGTACGGTTCTGCGATCGCGGCAGCCGATGAGCCGAAGAACGAGGCAGCTACGTGTGTCAATCCGGTACATGGACTACTCTTGGTACATGTCCATGAAGCGCACGAACGTCTACGCCGACCCCGAGGACCTGGCGATCATCAAGGAGGCCGCGAAGCGCCGGGGGATCAGCGAGGCCGAGATCATCCGTCAGGGCATCCACCTCGCCGCCATGGCGAACAGGGTCTGGGACGAGCCGCTGTTCTCGCGCACCTTCGAGGGGACGGGGCGCACGCCCTCCAAGGCGGAGATCCGTGACGCGGTCGCCGACGCCGTCCACCGGGAGACCGACCCGGATTCCGGAACCGCCGCGTGATCATTGTCATCGCCGACACGTCCGGCCTCCTGGCGGCCCTGGACTCGTCTCACCCGGGACACCGGGCGGCGAACGAGGCGATCATGGCGGCCGGCCTCCTGGTCATGTCCCCCTTGCTGCTGGCCGAGCTGGATCACGTTGCCACGCGCGAGCTCGGCAGGGCGGCCGCCCACAGCGCGGTCGACGACCTCCGGCGCTGGATGAGCCGGGGGCGTGTCGTCATGCCGGAGATCACGGAGGACCACCTGGGCGCCGCCCAGTCCCTCCGTGTCCGCTACCGTGCGCTCGACCTCGACCTCGCCGACGCGGTCAACGTGGCGCTCGCCGCCGACTACGACACGGACGCGATCCTCACCCTCGACCGACGTGACTTCCGGGCCGTACGCCCCTTGGGCCATCACAAGGCGTTCCGGGTACTCCCCGACGACCTCCCGCTCTGACACGACGAGAGCCGACCTCGCGCTCTCAGCTTGGGAAGCGACGGCGCCTGCGTGGCTGTATAGCTGATGACCTGCGCAGATTCATATGGTGGCTGCAGGCGGGAGTGCTTGGTGACATCGCTGTCGACCGTGGTTGTCCGCCTTTACGGGCACGCTCTGGGCACGAACGCGCCCGGTGGCCGGGTCGCGTGGAGCGCGACGCCCGCACCGACCGGAACGAGGAGTCCTCGGGCTGACCTGGAGGGTACGTCGCCACTGTGTGCACCCGGAGCGACGCGTGGACCGGCGAATGTTGGTGACGTATTCTCCTATGTACATCACCAACATTGCCTGGGAGGTGCCGTATGTCCGTGACCCAGATCGACATCGATGACGACGCCCTGGAGCGCGCCATGGCTCTGGCCCGAGTCCGGACCAAGAAGGAGGCGGTCAACCTCGCTCTGAATTTCTACGCCGAGCAGCAGGAGCGTGCGGCGCGCATCAGCCGTCACTTCGAGCGCGCGCGTGAGTGGGGTGCCGTCGAGGACGCCGAGCGTCTGCACAGGGCGGAGAAGCACAGCCGGTGATCTACCTGCTCGACACGTCCGGCCTGGTCCGGCTGCTCCGCGATCCGAAACTGCAATCGGCCTGGTACGACGCGATCGATGCCGGGGCCATCGCATCCTGCTACGTGCAACGCACCGAGTTCCTGTACAACGCCCGGAACCGCCGCGAGTACGACGAGATCGCGGAAATGTTTTCCGACCTCTGTCCCGATGTGGCGGTGCCGAAAAACGCAGGGCGTTGGATCAGCGCGGTGCAGCACCGTATGGCTCAGGCCGGGGAGCACCGCAGTGCCTCGGCGGTGGACCTCGTCATCGCAGCCACTGCCGCCCACCACGGTCTGACCGTCCTCCACGACGATGCCGACTACAGCACTGTCGCCCGGCACGCGTCCGACCTGACCGAGCACAACATCCACGACGTCGTCTGACGTGCCTTCGTCGCCTGACGGGTGGTGTTCCGGGTGGCGAGGGGCTGTCGTAGGGACGGGTGAATCCGCTGGTCAGCCCAGGTTCGGCAGGGGTGCGAGCCGTTCGGGGGCGGCGGTGGAGCGGCTGGTGAAGGGCCAGTGCCGGGCCAGGCGGAGGATCCGCCGGCGGCGTGACCCAGCAGGACGCCGACGGTGGTACGCCGGCCGCTGACTCCGGTGATCAGCGCTCCGGCTCGCCGCGGCCAGTCCTGACCCGCCGCGTGCGATGGTCAGGACGCTCGCCGAGGCGCTGATGTCCGCTGAGGCCGACGTCTTCCGCAACGCCGGACACGACAGGTCGGCGACGTCTGGCCGGGTCGAACGCGCTGACTGACGCCGTCGCCGCACCGAGCAGGCCCTGATCCCGGACGTGCCCAGCGCACGTCTTCCCGGCGTCCTCACCCGCCGGGTCGAGAAGCTCGCCGAGCCCCTCGGCATCCCCCGGCTCCCGAAACCTCGGAACAGCGCGCGAGGAACCACCTGAGACTCCTGTTGAGCCCCATGACCGTTCGCTCCAAGCAGGCAGTCCGGTCGCAGGAACGTCAAGGACCCGCTCGGCCGTTGCCGTCCAAGGCGGCCAAGAGCCCGACCGCGTAGACCTCGGCCATGCGCTCGCCGACCTCGTCGGGTGTGAGCCAGGAGGCGGCTGTCGACTCGCTCGATGTGTGCTCGGTGCCACCAGCGGGCTCGCGAGACAGCCGGTCTCCCGGACGGATTCCGGTTCCACGACCTCCGCCACACCGTGCCTACCCGCTCGGGCGTCACCCTCCGGGACACGATGGTGCGCGCCGGCCGCTCCTCCGAGAAGTCGGCGTTGATCCACCAGCACTCCGGCGAGGACCGGCAGCGGGAGGTCGCCGCCGGACTGGACGACCTCATACGTGCCGAGCGTGCGAAACGCCACGCCGGTGATCGTGCGCGCCACAGGGAGGAGCCTTCGGTGGGTTAACAGTGCGGCGCCCGCTCACCGGTCCGGACAGCAAAGAACCCCCGGGTCACTGACCTGGGGGTTTCACATGGAGCGGGTGACGAGAATCGAACTCGCGCTCTCAGCTTGGGAAGCGACGGCGCTCGAGTGGTCGCCCTCGCGCTGGCCTGCGGATACACGCTCAACGATGAGGGCGTGCTTCTTCGGTACATGCTCCTGTTGACCATAGTGGTCCGTTCTGAAGGGCACGCGGTGGGCACGGCACGGTGAAGCCGTCCGACCGGAGGTGCGGCGGCGTCCGCGTGGGTTCTACGCCTCCGGGCTCTGCTCGCCCGAGGGAGCCTCGGTTGCTTTCGCACATCCGTAGGAGTCTGCCAGGCGCGCCACTGCAGGCTGAGCAGCCCCTCTGGCTGCCCTGCGACCGGTTCAGACCTGGCCGAGGTCGATCTCCGCTGCGAAGGGGGCGGTGATCTTCAGGGTGCCGGCGAACACGTCTCCTTCGCGGTACGTCCTCGTCGCGGGATCGAGCAGGTACGTATACACCAGCGGTGTGCCCGTCGCGGCCTGCTCGATCCGCCAGTAGAAGCCGATCCCGGCCTTGGCGTACTGGTCCACCTTCACGATCCGGTCGGTGGTCTCCGAGCCGGGCGACACCACCTCGGCCACCAGCAGTACGTGCTCGGGCCGGGTGGGTGTGATGTCGATCGTGTCAGCGCGGTAGACGATGACGTCGGGGCGGCGGTTGGTGAGCGGGACGTCCTGTAGCCGGACGTCGAAGTCCGTGTCGGCGTTCCAGTCGGGGCCCGCGGCGGCGTCCAGGGCGTTCGCCAGGAGTCGGGCCAGCCGGTTGTGCCGCTTGGAGGCGCTAGGGCTCACGACGACCATTCCGTCCACGATCTCGATGCCGGCGCACTGCTCCTCGGACCACGACTCGTACTCCTCCGCCGTGATCTGCTCGTGCATCCACGCCGGGGCCACCATCTCGGCAGTCATGACACGCCTCCCGGACACTGTGCGGCGGGCTCGATCCCGCTGCGCTCAGCGTACTGACTCCCGCGTGCCGGGGCGGCACGGAGACCTTGGTCGCCTCGATGCTTTCCCTTGCCGAGTGGAGGCGGCGTGTTGTGCTCATGAGCATCGGGCTTGACCCACCACGCTGCCGCTCCGGCGCCGGCCTGCGATTCGTTCAACGGCTCTGCCACCACACCAGGCCGCACCCGACAAGAGCAGAGCCCGCACTCGTGGCGACGCCGCGTACGGCGGCGAACAGGGCGGCACGCCCCAGACGACGAGCGGTTCGCTGTCGCTTTCGTTCCGTGAGCTTGTTCATCGGGTTCTCCTCCGGTCATCTCGTCGCTGCTGCGAGCCGGCGGTCCGAGTTTCGTGCGGTGATGTGGAAGAGACCCGGCCGGGCGGGAGGACCGGGCGTTTCTCGTTCTACGCTGCTGGCCGACGAGGTGCCCGCTGCACCCGCTGCGGGCGGTCCCGGGCGCGGCGGCCAGGAGGGGGAGCGCGGGTGACAACACGGTCTCGGGAGGCGCGACTGCTCTACGAGCAGCTGCGTGCATTGGAACAACAGGCGCGGGAGGCCCGCCGCCGAGCCGGCTGCCGGTACTCACGGCGAGAGGTGATCCAGGCACTCGCCAAGCCCCCATACGGGAGGAGAGTCGGCGACCAGCGGATCAGCGACTGGGTACCGACAAGGGACAAGGAACCGAAGGTCCCGAGCGACAGGAGCAGCGACGACGTTCTGGCGCTGGTGCGGCTGTGGAGTTCCTGGGCGGGTGAAAGTGTCAACGAGCGTCATTGGCGCAACCTGCTGGAGCAGGCGCAGCCGGTGCGGGTCCTGCGCACGGTGCCGGACCGGCCCCGGGCAGCCGGTCCGTGAGTTCACCGATCCGTTCACGCTGGAAGTGCACGAGGCCATCGACGGCGATGGCGCGTCGGGGTTGCCGTTGCTTCCCCTCTACGTCGAACGGCAGCACGACCGGTGGCTGGCCGACGCGGTGAACGACCTCGTCGCGCGGGCGGCCGGGCAGCCGGCCGGCGTACTCGCCGTCCTCGTCGGTGAATCATCGACCGGCAAGACGAGGGCGTGCTGGGAGGCGCTCAACCTGCTCCCTCCGGACTGGCGGCTCGTGCTTCCTCTGGTACCGAGCCCTGCCGAAGCACTGATCGCTGCATTGGCCGAGATCACTCCCCGCACCGTCCTGTGGCTCGACGAGATCCACCGCTTCCTGAGCGGCGACCGGGGCGAGCAGGCAGCTGCCCACCTGCGAGAAGTACTCAACGACCCGCGGCGGGGACCGCTGCTCGTCCTGGGCACGACCTGGCCCGACCTGTGGGCGGATCTGGTGAAGCCGTGCAAAGACGGCGACCGCGGAGATACGCACGCACAGGCCCGTGCCCTCCTCACCGGGAAGCACTACCGGGTACCGGACACCTTCGAGGAAACGGACGTGCCCGAGCTGAGGCGCCTCGCCGCTGCGGACCTCAGGCTCAAGGAAGCGCTGGAACAGGGGGAGCCAGGGCGGATCACGCAGTACCTCGCGGGCGGTCGAGCACTCATCGACCGGTATGAGACCGCCACGGCTCTTCAGAGGGCCCTGATCGAGTCGGCCATGGATGCCCGCCGTCTCGGGCACGACACGCTCCTCCCGCGCATCCTCCTGGAAGCGTCGATCAGCCACTACCTCTCCGCCGACCAGTACGACTTGGTGGCGGACGGTGACATCGAGCATGCACTCGCAGAACTCAGCGAGCCGGCGCGTGGAATCCGGGGCCCTCTCACGCCCGCCACCTTCCGTGAACCGGGCGGGCCTCGTGTCCTCACCGACGACATCAGACTCGCGGACTACCTGGACCAGCACGGCAGGAAGGAAAGGCGCACCAAGGCACCGCCGGCGGGGCTGTGGGACGCACTGGTGGACCACGCCGCGCGGGACTCCCTCACCGCATTGGCCGAGGCGGCCAGGGACAGGGGGTACCTGCGGATCGCTCTGCGGCTGCTCGAGGCAGGGGCGGAAGCGGGGGTGCCGGGCGCTGCCGGGGCAGCTACTCAGTTCTTGGAGGAAGAGGGAAGACCAGACGAGGCACTGCTGTGGTGTCTGCCTCTCGCGGAAGCCGGGGACACCACGGCCATGGAGCAGGTGGCCGGTCTCATGGAGGCGACCCGTCCGGACGAAGCAGTCGCCTGGTACAAGAGAGCCGCCGAAGCGGGACGAAGCCATGGCCGGCTCTACGCCGGCATGCTTCTGCGCAGGGCTGGAGAGCTCCTGGAGGCAGAGGCCTGCCTCAGACGCGCGGCCGATGCCGGCGTGCACGGCGGACGTGGAGAGCTGGCTCACCTGCTGGAGCAGGCGGGGCGGATGGAGGAAGCACTCGTCCACCTTCAGCAAGAGGCCGAGGCAAGTGGTGGGTACGCAGTGGTGGAGACGGCCGCCTTGATGCGGGAGCGCGGTGACAGCGGCCTCACCGTCCTGGCGTGGCTGCTGTCCCGTGCAGCGGAAGAAGGCAGAAAGGACAGTGGCGGTATCCCTTGGGCAGGGCACGCGTTGATCCGGCACCTGGCCATGGACGCCCTCCTTCGAAGCCGATTGTGGAGCCTTGTCGATGAGGAGGATCAGGACGACGCGGTGCGGCGCGAGTTGACCGCACTGCTGGGTTTCGCGGAGGAGCTCGCCAAGGGCGACCGCCGAGAGAAGGGCACGAACACGCCAGAGGCGCTCAGGCAGCAGGGCCGCCTGGCGGAAGCACTCATGCTGTACCGGAAAGAGGTCGACGCCGGTCGACGGGACGCGGTGGTGCATGTCGCCGCCCTGCATGAGCAACTGGGGAGACCTTCAGAGGCCCTCGCCTGGTACCAGCGTGCGGCGGAAGGAGGGGATCCGGAGGTCTTCCCGCAGATCGCTCGCCTGATGACGGCAGCCGAGGGGCCGGACGAGACCTTCGACTGGCTGAAGTCGTGCGCGGACCGTCACGGCGAGAAGGACTACCCGGACCAGCGGTCCGCCGTGGCCGAGCTGCTCCGCATCGCGGGTCGCACGGACGAGGCGCTCGCCTGGCTCCGCCGCGCCTCGCGGACCGGTGACCCGTACGTCTGGCGTCAGTACGCTGAACTGTTGGAGGCGGCCGGTCGCATGGAGGACGCTCAGTGCATGCGGCGGTACGGCTGGGAGCCCTACGGTGAGATCTCGAAACCATGGAGTGCGGCCCCGTCGGCAGTTCAGCGGCTGGGCCACGTCCGAACAGCCGGAGACTGATGCGGAGCATGCCGACGGGCTCGAACACCGGCGGGAGCCGGCCGTCAGATGCGGCCCTGTGGGGGCCACGGCACTGCACACATTGAGAAGGCCCAGGTCGATGACCTGGGCCTTCTTCGTGGAGCGGGTGACGAGAATCGAACTCGCGCTCTCAGCTTGGGAAGCTGATGTTCTACCATTAAACTACACCCGCGTGATCCAGGGCCCCGCAGGCGAGCGGCGTCCGGACGCCCGTCACTCTACCTCATGTCAGGCCCCCGGTGTTCGAGCCCGGGGGCCTGATGTCGTTTCAGGGGATGGATGCGGCTGCGGGGGGCAGAAGTTGGGGCGTACGGTGAAGGGGCGGGGTGCCGCCTGGAGGGTCGTTCCTTTGATCCCGTAATGTGGCTTTTGCCGTCAGGGCAGTCAGCCAGACGGGGCTCTTGGGGAAGGGACTCTTGGACTTGATGGAGCGCACTGTCGTCCGCTGTGCCGATGGGCACGTGTTCACCGCCGCCTCGTTCCCGATGCGGCAGGCCGAGCGACTCGGTCCCGGCCGGCTTCTGCGGTGTCCGGGCTGTGCGCGGCTCCGCAGCGTTGTGCCGGTGGTGCTCGAGAAGCGGTAGCAGCGCGGTAGCAGGGGTAACAGCGGTGGCGCGCGGGGTGGCCGATTGCGGCCGGTCCGCGCGCCTTGCGTATTCTCGGGGCGTGCTTCTCTCAGACAAGGACATCCGGGCCGAGATCGACGCCGGACGGGTGCGTATCGATCCCTACGACGACGCCATGGTGCAGCCGTCCAGCATCGACGTACGCCTCGACCGCTACTTCCGGGTGTTCGAGAATCACCGGTACCCCCACATCGACCCCTCCGTCGAGCAGGCGGACCTGACCCGGCTCGTGGAGCCGGAGGGGGACGAACCGTTCATCCTGCACCCCGGTGAGTTCGTGCTGGCCAGCACGTACGAGGTCATCACGCTGCCGGACGACCTCGCCTCGCGGCTGGAGGGGAAGAGCTCGCTCGGGCGGCTCGGGCTGGTCACCCACTCCACCGCCGGGTTCATCGACCCCGGCTTCTCCGGGCACGTGACCCTCGAGCTCAGCAACCTCGCGACGCTCCCGATCAAGCTGTGGCCCGGGATGAAGATCGGGCAGCTGTGCATGTTCCGGCTCAGTTCGCCGGCCGAGCACCCGTACGGCAGCGAGCGGTACGGATCGCGGTACCAGGGACAGCGGGGGCCGACGGCCTCGCGGTCCTACCTCAACTTCCACCGGACGCAGGTGTGAGCGACATGCGCGAGAACCTCAGCTACGAGCAGTTCGGCGTCGCCGTCCGTGAGCTCGCCCAGACGATCGCCGACGACGGGTACCAGCCCGACGTGGTGCTGAGCATCGCCCGCGGCGGTGTCTTCGTGGCCGGCGGGCTCGCCTACGCCCTCGACTGCAAGAACATCCACCTGGTCAACGTCGAGTTCTACACCGGGGTCGGGACCACGCTCGAGATGCCGGTCATGCTCGCGCCGGTGCCCAACGCCATCGACTTCACCGACAAGAAGGTGCTGATCGCGGACGACGTCGCCGACACCGGCAAGACGCTCAAGCTCGTGCGCGACTTCTGCCTCGACGCCGTCGCCGAGGTGCGCAGCGCCGTGATCTACGAGAAGTCGCAGTCGCTGGTGAAGTGCGAGTACGTCTGGAAGCGCACCGACGAGTGGATCAACTTCCCGTGGAGCGTTCAGCCGCCGGTGCACGGGGCGGGGAAGGCGGCCAGGCCGAACAGGGAAGCCCTCTGAGGAACGGCCCTCCGGCCAGGACGGCCCTCCGGCCAGGACGGGTCCGGGGCGGGGGCGCCGCCGGTCCCCGCGGAGCCGGGTGGAGGCGGGCGCCCGTCCGTGGCGGAACCTCCGTGGCGACACCGTCGGCATAACACCGTGGTGAATCGTTGGCCAACGCCGTAGGGTCTTGGTGATCAACTGAGGACTCTGTGGGGGGATATCCATGCGCACACCCATGCGTCTTGCCCTGCTCGGCACCGGCGTCGCCCTGGCCGTCACCACGACCGGCGCCACCGCGGCCCAGGCGGAGGACGGCGGCTCGGGCGACATCACGATCGACAAGGTCGTCGTCAACGGGGGCAAGCCGGTCGTGGTCGGCACCACCGAGCCGGTGTCCTTCAAGGTCGCGGTGACCGCGTCGGACGACTCGGGGATCGCCCGGGCCACGTACATCCACGCCGTCGGGCCGAAGCCGAACTACGCGCAGATCTGGTACGACGACGGCGACATCACGTGCGTCGAGGCGAGCGCGACCACGTCGACCTGCACGGGCACGCTGACGTTCGACCCGCAGGCGGCGACCGGCTTCGTCGACAACAAGGCGGCGGCCACCTGGAAGCTCGGGACGCTGGTCTCCGCCAACGACTACGACTACATCCACCGGGACGCGGCCACCACCTTCAAGGTGCAGCGCCACTCGAAGCTGACGGTCAACGCCTCGCCGGAGCCGGTGACGAAGGGCAAGACCATCACGGTCACCGGCAAGCTCACCCGGGCCAACTGGGAGGACAACAAGTACCGCGGGTACACCGACCAGCCGGTGAAGCTGCAGTTCCGCAAGAAGGACAGCACCACCTACACCACGGTCAAGACGATCAGGACCAACTCGACGGGCAACCTGTCGACCACGGTCAAGGCGTCCACCGACGGCTACTTCCGCTACTCCTTCGAGGGCACCTCGACCACCCCGGCCGTCAAGGCCGCCGGTGACTTCGTGGACGTGCGCTGAGGCCGTCCCGGAGCGGGGCGGCACGGCGACGTGACGACACGGAAGGAGGGGGCTCCCGGACCTGTCCGGGAGCCCCCTCCTTCCGTATGAGGCGCGGGGTCAGAACGTGCCCAGCTTCACGATCGACAGCAGGGCGACCAGCTGGATCGCCGAGGCACCCAGGGCCTTCGGCCAGGGGAGGTCGTGGGAGCGGCCGACCATGACCGTGAGCAGGGCGCCGGCCGCCACCCAGGTGACCCAGCCGAGGATCTGGACGAAGGCGGCGTCGCCGCCGGCGAACATGGCGACGACCAGGCGGGGCGCGTCCGTGAGGGACATGATCAGCATGGAGAGGCCGACCGTGGGCTGCCAGGCGCCGTTGCCGCCGAGCTGGCGGGCCAGGGTGTGGGTGACCACGCCGAGGATGAAGGCACTGATCACCATCGCGACGGCCGTCGTCAGGACGATCGGGACGGCGTTCGACAGCGTGGCGTTGATCGCGTCCTCGCGCGCGGTGTCGAAGCCGAAGACGGCGAGCAGGCCGTAGAGGAAGGTGACGATGAGGGCGGGGCCCCACATCGTGTAGTCGCGCATCCGCAGGAAGGTCCGGTCGGGGGAGAGGACGATGCCCTTGAGCAGGTCCTTCCAGGGCAGCCGGGGACCTGTCGGGCCGGCGGGCGGGGCCGCGTCGGCCTGGTGGTAGGGCTCCTCGTTGATCGAGAAGGCCTGGGTGTGGCCCGGGTTGTTGGCCGCGTACGGGTCGTGCGGGCCGCCCTGGGCGCCGTGCGGGTACGCGCCGTCGCCGAAGTACTCGGGCTCCCCGTGGCCGCCGTGACCCCCGTGGCCGCCGTGCGCGTGCGGCCAGGGGCCGGCGCCGCCACCGCCGTACGACGGCTGCTGCGGGTACGGCTGCGGCGCCTGCGGGTAGCCGTACGACGGCCCCTGCGGCGTCTGCTGTCCGTGCGGGGGGTGTTGCGGTCGCGCGTGAGGAGCGCCGTTGTTGTTCCGGCCGCGTCCGATCCTGAATCCAGCCACGTCCTCGAACGTACCTGGTCCCGGGCGGCCGCGCGCCGGGCTCCGGCTTCCGGGACCGGCTTTGCGGCCGAGCTGTGACATCCCCTAAGGGGCCGTCAGCCGGGTTGTCCGTCCTCCGGAGGACCGGGGCCGTGGCGGGCCGGACCCACGGAGGACGGGGGACCGGTGCCAGTCGGGGAAGCCGCCGCCGAACTCGGGCAGCCGGATGGCGCCGGTGGTCGTCGGGACCGTGCTCGTGCCGCGCGGCACGATGCCGTCGTTCACGCCGAGCGCCGGGTCCGCCCGGCCGTCGGCGGTCAGGTCACGCAGCCGCAGGGAGGCTCCGAAGGCGTCGCGCTCGTCGGCGGGGCCCAGGACCGTCTGGGCGATCCAGGAGGAGCGGGAACCGGTGAGGCCGCCCTTTCCGCCCCGGAAGAGGTGGACGTCGCCGGTGAAGTCGCCGGTGGCCACGTCACGGCCGAAGCGGCCGCCGACGCCGGACTTCGGGCCGAGGCCGGTGCCGCCGCCGGCCGGAGGGACCCGGCCGGCGGCGTGGCGGTGGGAGGGATGCGGCGGTCAGCCGCCGAGAGCCGTGCCGAAGCGCGGGCTGCCGGTGGTGGACACGCCCGTCGACCCCGGACCGAAGCTGGTCGCGCCCGTGGTCGTGAGGCCGCTCGCCGCGCCGCGCAGGAACCAGACCGAGCCGTCGCCGGAGTTCTCGCCCGTCCCGGACACGGACAGGTCGGCGCGGCCGTCGCCGGTGTGGTCGGTGAGGACGACGCGGGCGCCGAAGAGGTCGCCCTTCTCCGAACTGCCGGGCACGCCCGTGGTGTTCTGGGTGTAGGAGGTGGCGCCCCTGGTGGTGAGGCCCAGGGCCGAGCCGTACAGGACGGTGACGGCGCCGGCCCCGCTGTTCTCGCCGGCGGCGCCGACGACGAGGTCGGCGTACCCGTCGCCGTCGACGTCGCCCAGGGCGACGCCGCTGCCGAAGCGGTCGCCGGCCTCCGACGCGCCGGGGACGCCGGCGGTGTTCTGGGTGAGGACGACCTCGGGGCGGTCCCTGTCGCGGCCCTGGGGGCCGCCGTAGACGATCGTGACCTGGCCGCCGAGCACGCCCTGGAAGTCGGCGGAGGGCTCCCGGTCGTTGCCGACGGCGATGTCCCCGTAGCCGTCGCCGTCGATGTCGCCGACGGCGGAGACGTAGCCGGGGGGCAGGTAGGAGAACCAGTCGCCGGAGTGGGCGATGTTGCCGTTCCGCAGGTCGCTGAAGCTGCCGCCGCCGTTGCGGTGGCCGTGGGTGACGAGCACGTCGAAGCCCTCGCCGGTGACGTCGCCGGAGGAGAGGTACGGGACGCCCTGGGACTCGAGGTAGGCGCCCATCCCCTGGGCGGTGCCGCCGTGCCACGGGCCGGACCGGGTGATGGGGCCGGGGACGAGGGTGAGCATCGTCGAGCCGGTGGCGCCGACGGCGATGTCCGGGTGGCCGTCGGCGTCGAAGTCGCCCGCGGCGAGGGACAGGCCGTAGCGGTCGTGGCTGGAGTGGGCGAAGTTGTTCACCGTGCGGGCACCGGACAGACCGGAGGCGGACCCCCAGACGATGGTGGCGACGCCGTCGTTGGTGTCGTCGCTGGTGTCCTCGCCGGGGGTGCCGACGACCAGGTCGGCGTAGCCGTCGCGGTCGAGGTCGGCGGAGGCCACGGAGGTGCCGAACGCGTCGTCGGCCTCGGCGCTGCCGGGGATGCCGGCGGTGTTCTGGGTGAGGAGGGTCCTGGTCGAGGTCTTGGGGCCGCCGGTGCCGCTGTAGAGGACGGACACGGCGCCCGCCTTGGCCTTGCCGGCGACGGTGGCGCCGGGTGCGCCGATCGCCAGGTCGGCGCGGCCGTCCCCGTTGAAGTCGTACGGGGCGGCGGGCGTGGCGGCGGGCGCGGCGTGCGCGGTGGGCACGGTGAGGACGAACGGGGTCAGGGTGGCCGCGACGAGTGCGGTCGCGGCGGTGCGCAGGCGCATGGGGAACCTCGTGGTGCTGTGCGGAGGGCGCGGGGGTGTCACTGGGCGATGGCCCAGGCGAAGGTGGCGTTGCCCTTGAGGGCGACGTCGCGGGCGGAGACGAACGTGGCGCCGGAGGTGGTGGGGCCGGTGGAGGCGCCGCGCAGGACGGTGACGGCGCCGTAGCCGTTCTCGTAGCCGGTGCCGACGACGAGTTCGGCCTTGCCGTTCTTGTCGAGGTCGACCAGGCGGACCGTCTGGCCGAAGCCGTCGCCGGTCTCGTTGTTGCCGGGCACGCCCGAGGTGTTCTGCGAGTACTGCTTGGCGCCCTTGCCGGTCAGTCCGGAGGCCGAGCCGAACAGGACGGTCACCGTGCCGGTGTCCTTCTTGGTGTCCAGGTCCTCGCCGAAGGCGCCGACCGCGACGTCTGCGTAGCCGTCGCCGTTGACGTCGCCCGCGCTCAGCGCGGAGCCGAACAGGTCGCCGGTCTCGCCGCCGCCGGGGACGCCCGTCGTGTCCTGGTGGATCACGGTGGGCTTCTGCGCCGGGTCGGGGCCGGTGGGGCCGCCGTACCAGACGGTGATCTGGCCGCCCTTGTGGCCGCCGGGCTTGGCGGCGCGTGGGTCCTCGTGCTCGCCGAGGACCAGGTCGCCGTAGCCGTCGCCGTTGACGTCGCCGACGGTGCCCTGGGCGCCGTCGGCCGCGGGCAGGTCGGTCTCCGCGTACTTGGTGCCGGTCCAGCGGTGGTAGCTGATGTCACCGCCCGGGTCGCCGTCGACGAGGAAGGGGTAGACGCGTTCGGCCGCGCCGTCGCGGTTCAGGTCGCCCGCGATCACCTCGTACGTGGAGCCGAGGGGGAGGCTGGTGTGGCCCGCCGGGGTGCCGGTGCGGGTGAAGGGGCCCCGGTACAGGCGGGTGCGGTCCTGGCCGGTGGCGGTCACGTCCGCGTCGCCGTCGTCGTCGAAGTCGCCGACCGCCACGCCGGAGCCGTAACCGCCCCACTCGGCGAGGTTCGAGGGCTGGGGCAGGACGGCGCCGCCGGACAGGCCGGACTTGCCGCCCCACAGGACGGTGACCGAGCCGACGCCGTCGCGGTCGCCGATGGCCTCGTACTGGGCGCCCACGACGAGGTCGGAGTAGCCGTCGCCGTCGAGGTCGCCGGCGGCGAGGCTGTGGCCGAAGCGGTCGTCCTCCTCGGCGGCGCCGGGGACGCCGGTGGAGTTCTGGGTGACGACCGTCCTGCGGGACGCCGAGATCCCGGAGGACGAGCCGTACAGCACGACGACGGCGCCGGCGTTCGGGACGGAGCCGACGTCGGCGCCGAACGCGCCGACCGCGAGGTCGCGGTAGCCGTCGCCGTTGAAGTCGCCGGCCAGGCCGGAGGGGGCGGCGGCGGCCGACGGCGCGGACAGGGCGAGCAGGCCGCCGGTGAGGGCGAGGGCGGTGGCCAGGGCGAGGCGCGCGGGGCGCTGGTGCATGCGGGGTTCTCCTGCGGGTGCCGGACGCGGTCGGCGTGCCGGAAGGATGCGAGGGATTCGGGGGTGGCGTGCAGAGGGTGACGTGCAAGGGGTGACGTGCGCGCGGGTCGGGGACCACCGGTGCGCACGCACCACGGTTCATGATCGGAAACGGTAGGGGGCGGGTGCGCGCGGCGCGAGGATTTTTCGTGCGCCGTGCGCCGTGCGCCGTGCCCGTGGGCCGGAGCCGTCCGCTGTGGACGGCCCCGGCCCACGGGGCGCTCGCGCGGCTGCGGGTGGTCAGCCGTTGACGTGGAAGCCGAACATCGGGTGGCCCGCCGACGACAGGCCGGCGGTGCCGAGGCCGATGCCGCGGCCGGTGGTGTTGATCCTCAGGCCGTCGGAGTCGAAGGTGACGGCGTAGCCGTTGGAGTCGTTCTCCCACGGCAGGCCGACGGTCAGGTCGGCCTTTCCGTCGCCGGTGACGTCGGAGAGGAGCACCTCGCCGCCGAAGCCGTCGCCCTCCTCGTTGCCGCCGGGGACGCCCGGGGTGTCCTGGTGCAGGGACTGGGAGCCGGTCTCCAGGAGGCCGCCGGGGCCGCCGTAGAGCACGGAGACCATGCCGGCGTCCTCGACGCCGTCCAGGTCCTCGCCCGGCGCGCCGACGACGAGGTCGTCGTGGCCGTCGCCGTTGATGTCGCCCAGGGAGACCTCGTGACCGAAGTTGTCGCCGTTCTCGTTGCTGCCGGGCACGCCGGCGCTGTTCTGGTTGACGCGCTCGATGGCGTCGGGCCCGTACGACGTGCCGTAGACGACGTCCACCGACCCGCCCTTGGCGGTGCCCGGGGTCTCCGTGCCGGGGTCCCACGCGTTGCCGATGACGATGTCGCCGTAGCCGTCGCCGTTCACGTCGCCGATGTCGGAGATGACGCCGGCGGGGAGCTTCCGGGCGCCCGAGGCGGTGGCTCCGGAGGAGGAGCCGGGCAGCCAGTAGTTGGCGTTGTACGAGTAGTCGCTCTGGCTGTCGCCCTCGAAGCCGTCGACGACCAGGTCGGTGCGGCCGTCGGCGTCGGTGTCGCCGGGGGTGAGGTTGAAGATGTCGATGCCCGGGACCTTCAGGATGGGCGGGGTGACGGTGTAGCGGCCGCCGGTGGAGCCGGACTTGGTGAATCCGCCGCGGTAGATGTCGACCTTGTTGATGTCCGAGGCGATCGCGAGGTCGGCCTTGCCGTCGCCGTCGTAGTCGCCGGCGGCGACCACCTGGCCGAACCAGTCGTGGACGGAGCGGGTGGGGTCGGACACGGTGGTGCCGCCGGAGAGGCCGCCGGAGCCGCCCCACAGGATGACGACGGTGCCGCCGTCGGCGTCGGTGCCCGCGTCCTCGCCCGGGGCGCCCACGGCGAGGTCGGCGTAGCCGTCGCCGTTGAAGTCGCCGGGCGCGGTGTGGGCGCCGAACTGGTCGTCCTTCTCGGCGGCGCCGGGGACGCCCGCGCTGTCCTGGGTGAGGGTCTGGATCCTGCCCGCGCCGGCGCCCTGGGGGGAACCGTAGAGGATCGTCACCGCGCCGGCGCTGCCCTTGCCGCTCACGGAGGCGAGGGGGGCGGTGACGGCGACGTCCCGGTAGCCGTCGCCGTTGAAGTCGCCGTCGACGCCCGAGGGGGCGGCGGACGCGGGGCCGGCCATGGCGACCAGCAGGCCGCCGGTGAGCGCGGCCGCGGTGGCGGTCGCCAGGGCGGTGCGGAGGTTCTTGTGCAAGGAGGTCTCCTGCGGGGTGCGGGACGGTCGCCGGGCACGGCCGTTCACGGATGCTGGTGCGGTGTGGCACCCGTGTTCGCCCCGAGTTGTCCTGTGGTTCACGGATGGCCGCCGACCAGGAGACCTTCGAGTGGGCCGGAGGGTTGTACGTGAACATGGCGAAGGGGCCGCCCTGGTGGGCGGCCCCTTCGGTGGTGCGTCGCGTTACTTGACGGGTTCGGGTTCGGGGGCGGTCTCGCTGGTCGCGTCGCCGGTGGGGTCGGCCGGGGTCTTGACGGAGTCCAGCAGCAGCTGGGCGACGTCGACGACCTGGACGGTTTCCTTGGCCTTGCCCTCGTTCTTCTTGCCGTTGACCGAGTCGGTCAGCATGACCAGGCAGAACGGGCAGGCGGTGGAGACGATGTCGGGGTTCAGGGAGAGGGCCTCGTCGACGCGCTCGTTGTTGATGCGCTTGCCGATCCGCTCCTCCATCCACATCCGGGCGCCGCCCGCGCCGCAGCAGAAGCCGCGTTCCTTGTGGCGGTGCATCTCCTCGTTGCGCAGGCCCGGGACCTTGCCGATGATCTCGCGCGGGGGCGTGTAGATCTTGTTGTGGCGGCCCAGGTAGCACGGGTCGTGGTAGGTGATGATGCCCTCGACCGGGGTGACCGGGATCAGCCTGCCCTCGTCGACCAGGTGCTGCAGCAGCTGGGTGTGGTGGATGACCTCGTAGTCGCCGCCGAGCTGCGGGTACTCGTTGCCCAGGGTGTTGAGGCAGTGCGGGCAGGTGGCGACGATCTTCTTCGCCGACCTGGGCTTCGCCGACTCGGGCACGACCTTGCCCTCGTCGTCCGTCTCCTCGCCGAAGGCCATGTTCAGCGCGGCGACGTTCTCCATGCCGAGTTCCTGGAACAGCGGCTCGTTGCCCAGGCGGCGGGCGGAGTCGCCGGTGCACTTCTCGTCGCCGCCCATGATGGCGAACTTCACGCCCGCGATGTGCAGCAGCTCCGCGAAGGCCTTGGTGGTCTTCTTGGCGCGGTCCTCCAGGGCGCCGGCGCAGCCGACCCAGTACAGGTACTCGACCTCGGAGAGGTCCTCGAGGTCCTTGCCGACGACCGGGACCTCGAAGTCGACCTCCTTGGTCCACTCCAGGCGCTGCTTCTTCGCCAGGCCCCAGGGGTTGCCCTTCTTCTCCAGGTTCTTGAGCATCGTGCCCGCCTCGGAGGGGAACGCGGACTCGATCATCACCTGGTAGCGGCGCATGTCGACGATGTGGTCGACGTGCTCGATGTCCACCGGGCACTGCTCGACGCAGGCGCCGCAGGTGGTGCAGGACCACAGCACGTCCGGGTCGATGACGCCGTTGTCCTCGGCGGTGCCGATCAGCGGGCGCTCGGCCTCCGCGAGCGCGGCGGCCGGCACACCGGCCAGCTGCTCCGCGGACGCCTTCTCCTCGCCCTCCATGGTCTTGCCGCCGCCGGCCAGCAGGTAGGGGGCCTTGGCGTGCGCGTGGTCGCGCAGCGACATGATCAGCAGCTTCGGGGACAGCGGCTTGCCGGTGTTCCAGGCCGGGCACTGCGACTGGCAGCGGCCGCACTCGGTGCAGGTGGAGAAGTCCAGCAGGCCCTTCCAGGAGAACTGCTCGACCTGGGAGACGCCGAAGACGTCGTCGTCACCGGGATCGGTGAAGTCGATCGGCCTGCCGCCGGAGGTCATCGGCTGCAGCGCGCCCAGCGCGACCCCGCCGTCCGCCTCCCGCTTGAACCAGATGTTCGGGAAGGCCAGGAACCGGTGCCAGGCCACACCCATGTTGGTGTTGAGCGAGACCACGATCATCCAGACGAACGAGGTCCCGATCTTGATCATGGCGACCAGGTAGACCAGGTTCTGCAGCGTGGCGACCGACAGGCCCTTGAAGGCCAGGACCAGCGGGTACGAGGCGAAGTAGGCGGCCTCGTAGTGGTCCACGTGGTGCAGCGCGCCCTCCAGGCCGCGCAGCACGTAGATGGCCAGGCCGATGGTGAGGATGACGTACTCGACGAAGTACGCCTGGCCCGCCTTGGAGCCGGCGAAGCGGGACTTGCGGCCCGGGCGCGACGGCAGGCTCAGCAGGCGGATGACGATGAGCACGGCGATGCCGAGCACGGTCATCACGCCGATGAACTCGATGTAGAGCTCGAACGGCAGGAAGCCGCCGATGACCGGGAGCACCCAGTCGGCCTGGAAGAGCTGGCCGAACGCCTGGGCGAGGGTCGGCGGCAGCGTCAGGAAGCCGATCGCGACGAACCAGTGGGCGATGCCGACGACGCCCCACCGGTTCATGCGGGTGTGGCCGAGGAACTCCCGCACCAGGGTCACACTGCGCTGGTAGGGGTTGTCGGTCCGGGCGCCGGCCGGGACCGGCTGGCCCAGCTTGAAGTACCGGACGAACTGGCCGATCGCGCGTGCGAGCAGCGCAACGCCGACCACGGTCAGGACCAGCGACACGATGATCGCGGCGAGTTGCATGAGGGCTCCTCGGGCCTGCGAGGGGTTTGAGGGGATGTGCGGAACGTCGACGGGGTCTCCGGTAAGGCTGCCCCGACATTACTAAGCGGTAACTTATGTAGTCCGTTCGAGACTACCCCCATCCCCGGCCGCACTGTAGCCGGGCGCGGGGTGATCTGAATCGCTCAGGGTCGCCTACGGAGGCGTCCCGGGGTGTCCCGAAGGGCGTCCGGGATCCCCTCGTGTTATTCGCGATAAATCGGCCCATACGCCCCTAACTTATATCCGTGCTCTACGGGATCGTCGCCGCCGCCACCGCCCTGCTGTTCTCCGCCCTCCTCGCGGAGCTGCTGCGGGTCCCCGCCCTGCGCCTGGGAATCCTGGACCGCAGACGCCGCTGGGCGCTGCCGCTGTCCGGGGGAACGGCCGTCGTGCTCGCGACCGTGCTGGTGGCGGGGGTCGGCGACCGGGCGGGACACGCCCCGCTCGGCACCGGGGTCGGGCGGCTGCTGGCCGCCGGGGTCTGGGTCGGCGTCCTCGGGCTGGCCGCCGACGTGTGGCGGCTGCGGTGGTGGGTCCCGCTCGCCGGTACGGCCGTGGCGGCGGCGCTCGTCGTGCCGTACGCGGAGACCGGGGTGCCGGCGGGCGTGCTCGCCGTGGGGTGGGTCGTGGCGGTCACCGCCGCCTTCCGGGGGCTCGACCACGCCGACGGGCTGGCCGGCACCGTGGGGGTGGTGACCGCGTTCGGGACGGCGGCCTGTGCGGCGGCCGAGCTGATGGACGGGATCGCGCTGCTGCTGAGCGTGCTGGCCGCCGCGCTCGCCGGGTTCCTGCTGCACAACTGGCACCCCGCGCGGTCCGGGCTCGGCGCCGGCGGCTCGCTGTTCGCCGGGTTCGTGGTGGCCGCGGCGGCGGTGTTCGTGCGGGCCGGCCAGGGGACCGGGGCCGGCGCCGGGGTGCTGTTCGCCCTGACGGCCGTGGTGTGCGCCGACGCCGTCCTGGTGGTCCTCGCGCGACGGCTGTCCCGGTGGCCCGTGACGCGCGGCCGGCCGGACCACCTCGGGCACCGGCTGCGCCGGCTCGGACTCGCTCCCCGCGCGGTGACCGTCCTGCTCGGCGTGGCGTCGCTGGGCGGGGTACTCGTGGGAGTGGCCGCGCACACCGGACGGGTCTCCGGGGGTGCGACGGTCTGGGTGGCGGCGGTGGCCGCGGTGGTCGTCCTCGCGCTCCTGCGCCTTCCCGTCCCTCCTGTTTTTCACCCTCGCCAGCGATCTTCCGAGGCGTCGCCGCAGGTCACGGACCGGTTGCGTGTAAGGAGTGGATGAGAGTTGAGCCTGCTCGACTCAGCTCTGTTGACCCTGCGCCGGGTGTCAGGCATGCTTGAGTCCGTTCCACTCAAGTCATGGAGGAATCGAAATGGCACGTGCGGTCGGCATCGACCTGGGCACGACTAACTCCGTCGTCAGCGTTCTGGAGGGCGGCGAGCCCACCGTCATCACCAACGCCGAGGGCGCCAGGACCACGCCGTCCGTCGTCGCCTTCGCCAAGAACGGCGAGGTGCTGGTCGGCGAGGTGGCCAAGCGCCAGGCCGTCACCAACGTCGACAGGACCATCCGGTCGGTCAAGCGCCACATGGGCACCGACTGGAAGATCAACCTGGACGGCAAGGACTTCAACCCGCAGCAGATCAGCGCCTTCGTGCTGCAGAAGCTGAAGCGTGACGCCGAGGCGTACCTGGGCGAGAAGGTCACGGACGCGGTCATCACCGTCCCGGCGTACTTCAACGACGCCGAGCGCCAGGCCACCAAGGAGGCCGGCGAGATCGCCGGCCTGAACGTGCTGCGCATCGTCAACGAGCCGACGGCCGCCGCCCTGGCGTACGGCCTGGACAAGGACGAGCAGGTCATCCTGGTCTTCGACCTCGGTGGCGGTACGTTCGACGTCTCGCTGCTGGAGATCGGCGACGGCGTCGTCGAGGTGAAGGCCACCAACGGTGACAACAACCTCGGCGGTGACGACTGGGACCAGCGCGTCGTCGACTACCTGGTCAAGCAGTTCCAGTCCGGGCACGGCGTGGACCTGGCCAAGGACAAGATGGCGCTGCAGCGTCTGCGCGAGGCCGCCGAGAAGGCGAAGATCGAGCTGTCCTCGTCCACCGAGACCACGATCAACCTCCCCTACATCACCGCCTCCGCCGAGGGCCCCCTGCACCTCGACGAGAAGCTGACCCGCGCCCAGTTCCAGCAGCTGACCGCGGACCTGCTCGAGCGCTGCAAGACGCCGTTCCACAACGTCGTCAAGGACGCCGGCATCCAGCTGTCCGAGATCGACCACGTGGTCCTCGTCGGCGGTTCCACCCGCATGCCCGCCGTCGCCGAGCTCGTCAAGGAGCTGACCGGCGGCAAGGAGGCCAACAAGGGCGTCAACCCGGACGAGGTCGTCTCGATCGGCGCCGCGCTCCAGGCCGGTGTGCTCAAGGGCGAGGTCAAGGACGTCCTGCTGCTCGACGTCACCCCGCTGTCCCTCGGCATCGAGACCAAGGGCGGCATCATGACCAAGCTGATCGAGCGCAACACCACGATCCCGACCAAGCGCTCCGAGATCTTCACCACGGCCGAGGACAACCAGCCGTCCGTGCAGATCCAGGTCTACCAGGGCGAGCGCGAGATCGCCGCGTACAACAAGAAGCTCGGCATGTTCGAGCTGACCGGTCTGCCCCCGGCGCCGCGCGGCGTCCCGCAGATCGAGGTCTCCTTCGACATCGACGCCAACGGCATCATGCACGTGACCGCGAAGGACCTGGGCACGGGCAAGGAGCAGAAGATGACCGTCACCGGCGGCTCCTCGCTGCCGAAGGACGAGGTCGACCGGATGCGCCAGGAGGCCGAGAAGTACGCGGAGGAGGACCACGCCCGCCGCGAGGCCGCCGAGTCCCGCAACCAGGGCGAGCAGCTCGTCTACCAGACGGAGAAGTTCCTCAGCGACAACGCGGACAAGGTCCCCGGTGACGTCAAGACCGAGGTCGAGACCGCCGTCGCCGAGCTGAAGGAGAAGCTCAAGGGCGAGGACACCGCCGAGATCCGCACCGCCACGGAGAAGGTCGCCGCCGTCTCCCAGAAGCTGGGCCAGGCCATGTACGCCGACGCCCAGGGCGCCCAGGCGGCCGGTGCGTCCGCCGGTGCCGGCGAGGCCAAGGCCGACGACGACGTCGTCGACGCCGAGATCGTCGACGAGGACCGCAAGGACGGTGCGGCGTGACCGAGGAGACCCCGGGCTTCGACGAGCAGTCGCAGCAGCCCGACGTCCCCTCCGAGGAAGCCGAGCCGAAGGCCGCCGCCCAGCCCTCCGAGGAGGAGGGGGCGGCCCCGGCCGGGGACACGGGCCAGGAAGCGGCACTGGTGGCCCAGCTGGACCAGGCGCGCACGGCGCTCAACGAGCGCACGGCGGACCTCCAGCGCCTCCAGGCCGAGTTCCAGAACTACCGGCGCCGGGTCGAGCGTGACCGGATCGCGGTGAAGGAGATCGCCGTGGCGAACCTCCTGAGCGAGCTGCTCCCCGTGCTCGACGACGTCGGCCGCGCGCGGGAACACGGCGAGCTGGTCGGCGGCTTCAAGTCCGTCGCCGAGTCGCTGGAGACGATCATCGCCAAGATGGGTCTGCAGCAGTTCGGCAAGGAGGGCGAGCCCTTCGACCCGACGATCCACGAGGCGCTGATGCACAGTTACGCGCCGGACGTCACCGAGACGACGTGCGTGGCGATCCTGCAGCCGGGGTACCGCATCGGCGAGCGCACCATCCGCCCCGCGCGGGTGGCCGTCGCCGAGCCGCAGCCCGGCGCGCAGACCGTCAAGCCGGCCGAGGAGGGCGCCGAGGCGCAGGACGACTCGGAGAACAAGGAGAGCGGTGGCCCGGACGAGGGCTGACGCGGGAGTCGACGCAGGGAAGGAGGGACGTCGGGGATGAGCACCAAGGACTTCATCGAGAAGGACTTCTACAAGGTCCTCGGCGTCCCCAAGGACGCCACCGAGGCCGAGATCAAGAAGGCGTACCGGAAGCTCGCCCGCGAGTTCCACCCGGACGCCAACAAGGGCAACGCCAAGGCGGAGGAGCGGTTCAAGGAGATCTCCGAGGCGAACGACGTCCTCGGCGACCCCAAGAAGCGCAAGGAGTACGACGAGGCGCGCGCGCTCTTCGGCGCCGGCGGGTTCCGCCCGGGGCCGGGCGCGGGCGGCGGCTCCTTCAACTTCGACCTGGGCGACCTCTTCGGGGGTCAGGCCGGCGGCCAGGCGGGCGGCTTCGGCGGCGGCCTGGGTGACGTCTTCGGGGGCCTGTTCAACCGCGGCGGCGCGGGGACCACGCGTACCCAGCCGCGGCGCGGCCAGGACATCGAGTCCGAGGTGACGCTGAGCTTCACCGAGGCGATCGAGGGCGCGACGGTCCCGCTGCGGATGTCGTCGCAGGCGCCCTGCAAGGCCTGTTCGGGCACCGGCGACAAGAACGGCACACCGCGCGTGTGCCCGACCTGCGTCGGCACCGGCCAGGTGGCGCGGGGCTCGGGCGGCGGCTTCTCGCTCACCGATCCCTGCCCCGACTGCAAGGGACGCGGTCTGATCGCGGAGGAGCCCTGCGAGATCTGCAAGGGCAGCGGCCGCGCCAAGTCCTCGCGGACCATGCAGGTGCGCATCCCCGCGGGCGTCAGCGACGGCCAGCGGATCCGGCTGCGCGGCAAGGGCGCGCCGGGCGAGCGCGGCGGTCCCGCCGGTGATCTGTACGTCGTCGTGCACGTCGGCACCCACCCGGTGTTCGGCCGCAAGGACGACAACCTGACCGTCACCGTGCCCGTCACGTTCGCCGAGGCCGCCCTCGGCGGTGAGGTGCGGGTCCCGACGCTGGGCGGTCCGCCGGTCACGCTGAAGCTGCCGCCGGGCACACCCAACGGGCGCACCATGCGGGCCCGTGGCAAGGGCGCGGTCCGCAAGGACGGCACCCGCGGTGATCTGCTGGTCACCGTGGAGGTGAGTGTTCCCAAGGACGTGTCGGGGAAGGCTCGTGACGCACTGGTGGCGTATCGCGAGGCGACCGCGGACGACGATCCGCGGGCGGAGCTGTTCCAGGCCGCGAAGGGAGCTTGATCTGCATGGACGGCCGTCGACGCAATCCGTATGAACTGACCCAGGACACCCCGGTCTACGTCATCTCGGTGGCGGCCCAGCTCTCCGGTCTGCACCCGCAGACGCTGCGCCAGTACGACCGGCTGGGTCTCGTGTCGCCGGACCGCACGGCCGGCCGGGGCCGCCGTTACTCGGCCCGTGACATCGAGCTGCTCCGTCAGGTGCAGCAGCTGTCACAGGACGAGGGCATCAACCTGGCCGGGATCAAACGCATCATCGAACTGGAGAACCAGGTCGCCGCCCTCCAGGCCCGCGTGGCCGAGCTGGAGGGCGCCCTCGACGGGGCGGCGGCGGCGATGCGCCAGCGCGAGGCCGCGGTGCACGCCTCGTACCGCCGCGACCTGGTGCCGTACCAGGAGGTGCAGCACACCAGCGCGCTGGTGGTGTGGCGGCCCAAGCGGCAGCAGCAGGACTGAGGCGCCGGTCCCGGGGCGCCGCGGGAGGCCCTGAGGTTCACCGAACCTCAGGGCCTCTTGGCTTGTCCGTGCTCGCGTGTGGCTATGGTATGACTGCGCGTCCAGATGATCCTCGCCGGACGTCCGCAGGTCTCTCACGAGCCCGGCGCCCCGTGCCGTGTCCATCTCGTTAAGCGGACGGCCTTGACTCCGGCGGGGGCTGAAGCGTTGGCTTTTCAGTCACATGGGCCGCAAAGCTGTGCCCACGTCCGAAACGCACCTGAAGTGAGCCCTCGCATGCGTCGTATCGCCATATCCGTGGCCGCCACCTCCATGTCCGTCATGCTCGCCGGATGCGGCGTGCTCAACGCGACGGGGAGCAGCGACGAGGCGAGCCCGGGCAAGGGCGACGACGTCACCGTCGGGCTGCTGCTCCCGGAGAAGGCCAACACCCGGTACGAGCAGTTCGACTACCCCATCTTCAAGACGAAGGTGGAGTCGCTCACCAACAAGAAGGGCAAGGTCGAGTACGCCAACGCCGAGGCGGACGCCGGCAAGCAGGCCGACCAGATGCAGCAGATGATCGACGACGAGGTCGACGTCATCGTGCTGGACCCGGTCGACTCGCACGCCATCGCGGACGGCGTGCAGAAGGCCAAGGACGCGGGCATCCCCGTCATCGCCTACGACCGGCTGGCCGAGGGCCCGATCGACGCGTACGTCTCCTTCGACAACGCGCTGGTCGGCGAGGTGCAGGGCCGTTCCCTGCTGGAGTCGCTCGGGAGCGACGGCGGCATCACCGACAAGATCGTGATGATGAACGGCTCGTCGACCGACCCCAACGCCAAGCAGTTCAAGGCGAGCGCGCTCTCCGAGCTCAAGGGCAAGGTGACGATCGCCAAGTCCTACGACACCAAGGACTGGAAGCCGGAGAACGCCCAGGCCAACATGACCGAGGCGATCAACGCGATCGGCGCGGGCGACATCAAGGCGGTCTACTCCGCCAACGACGGCATGGCGGGCGGGATCGTCAAGGCGCTGAAGGCCGCCGGCGTGACCGACCTGCCCCCGATCACCGGCCAGGACGCCGAACTCGCGGCGGTGCAGCGCATCCTCGTCGGCGAGCAGTACATGAGCGTCTACAAGTCCTACCCGGAGGAGGCCGAGAGCGCCGCCGAGATGGCCGTGGCGAAGGTCCAGGGCAAGGACATCCAGTTCGACGCGCTGACCCGCGAGCGGGTGGACAGCCCCACGCACAAGGACATCCCGGCGCAGCTCGTGCCCGTGGTCGCGCTGACGAAGGACAACATCGAGGCCACCGTGATCGCCGACAAGATCTACGACGTCTCGGACATCTGCACCGCGGAGTACAAGGCGGCCTGCGCGGCCGTCAAGCTGAAGTAGCCGCCCCGTCGTTATCCGGCCACGGCGCCGCTCCCCCCGACCGGCGCCGGGCCCCGCCCGTGTTGCACAGCCGGTTGCGGCCGCGCATAGTTGCGCTGCGGAAAGTGGCTGAACCGGGGGTGGGATGGGCGATGGCCGGGCACGGGACGGAGGAGCATCCACACGGTGCCGACCGACTGTGCGAGGCCGGGGATCGCGTGTATTCCCGGGCCGTGCGGTGCGGACGGCTGCCGCGCCGGGACGCGGAGCCGGTGCCCTGCCTGCTGGAGCTCGCCCTGCTGCACCCGGACCCCGACGACATGGACTGGCTGGTGCCGACCGCCCCGCAGGAGGTCATGACCCGGCTGCTGCGCGGGATGTACGACGAGGTGAGCGCGAGTCAGCGCCGGGTCGGCTCGGCCGTCGAGGCCTTCGAGCGGTACGCCGGTCTGGGCCGCCAGGTGTCCGCCTCGCGGTCGTCGGCGGAGGGCCCGGCGATCCGGGTGCTGGACGGACTGGCCCGCATCCAGGCGGCGATGGACGAGGCGACGCAGGCGTGCACCACCGAGGTGCTCACCGTGCAGCCGGGCGGCATCCGGCGTGAGGCGGAGCTGTCGGAGGGACTGCACCGGGCGATGGCGCTGCGCGGCCGGGGCGTGCGCATGCGGGACCTGTACACGCACGTCGCCCGGCACGGGCACGGGCTGCTCAGCTATCTGGAGCTGATGGGCGACGCGGTGGAGGCGCGCACGCTGGACGAGGTGGTCGAGCGGCTGATCCTCTTCGACCGCACGGTCGCGTTCATCCCCGCCAACACCGAGCGCACCATGGCGCTGGAGCTGCGCCACCCGGCGCTGGTGGACTACCTGGGCACGGTCTTCGACCGGCTGTGGCGGCTCGCCATCCCGCTGACCGCCCCGCTGCCCGCCACCGGCATCGAGGGCATCTCGCACCGCGAGCAGTCCATCGCGGCCCTGCTCGCGGAGGGACACCAGGACGCGGTGATCGCGGAACGGCTGGGCATCAGCGTGCGGACCTGCCGGGCCCACATTGCCCGCCTGTCGGAGACGCTGGGCGCGGCCAGCCGTACGCAACTGGGCGTCCGCATCGCCCAGGCCGGCCTGGACGGGGCCCGGGGCCCGGCGGTCACGTCGCCCGGTCGAGGATCCCCGAGCGGGCGATGAGGTAGCCGAGCTGGGCCCTGCTGCCGCTGCCCAGCGTCGCGGCGAGCTTGGCGATGTGCTCGCGCGCGGTGCGCACGTTCATCCCGAGCCGCTCGGCCACGACGGCGTCGGTGTGGCCCTCGACCAGCAGGGCGGCGATGGCCCGCTGGCGGGGGGTGACGCCGTTCAGCGGGGGCTGCCGCACGGCCCGCGGGTACAGGGGCGTGGCGAGGTGCCACAGGCGGTCGAAGACGGTCACCAGGAACCCCACGATGGCCGGGTGGCGGACCTCCAGGGCCGAACTGCGGTCCACGGTGGCCGGGATGAACGCCACCTCCCGGTCGACCACGACGAGACGTTCGGTGATCTCGTCCAGGGTCCGCGCCTCGACGTCGCCCGTCAGCCGTTCGTAGCGGGCGAGGAGCGGGGGCGCGTGGCGCAGGGTGTGCTGGTAGAGGGCGCGGATCCGGCCGCCGCGGTCGAGCAGGGCCTGGTCGCGCCGGAGCGCGGGCTCGTGGAGGGCCGGGTCGGGGTTGATGTAGCTGCTGTACGGCTGGACGGAGAGCAGGTCGGTGGCGTCGGCCATCGTCTCGTCGATGACCCGTCCGATGTGCTCCTTGCCGCTGTGCAGCGCGATGAGGGGGGTCGCCGTCGCCCCGGACCCGCCGGCCCGCAGCAGCGGCCCCAGCGCCTCGACCAGACGCTCCTCGCGCCGGCGCTCCTCGGCGACGCGGTCCGCCGAGGCCCGCAGCAGCCGGTGCAGGGCGACCTGCGGCGCGACGGGCTCCAGCCCGTCGGGATCGTCGGGGGCGGGGTGCAGCAGGCCGAGACGGAGGAGGTGCGGGGCCCCGGCGGCCGCCGGGGCGGGCAGCCGGCCCTGGCGGAGGGCGCGGGTGTACAGGTCGAGGGCCTCCTCGTCCAGGAACTCCGGCCCGTCGTCGTGCGCGTTCTCGGTCATGCCCGGATCGCCCCCCGGATCATTGGTCCCGCCGCAGGATTCCCGACTGTGCGATGAGGTACCCCAGCTGGGCGCGGCTGCCGCTGCCGAGGGTGGCGGCGAGCTTGGCTATGTGGGCGCGGCAGGTGCGGACGTTCATGCCGAGACGGCGGGCGATGGCCTCGTCGACGTGGCCCTCGACGAGGAGTTTGGCGATCGAGTGCTGGATGTCGGTGATGCCTCCGGGGGCGGGGTCGTAGGGCGCGCCGGCGGTCAGCGGCACCGAGCGGCTCCACATGAACTCGAACACCTTGATCAGATAGCGGACGAGGCCGGGCTGGCGGAGTTCGAGGGCGACCTGCTGGTCGTCCCGGGTGGGGATGAAGGCGACCGTCTCGTCGCAGACGATGAGGCGTTCCACCACCTCGTCGATGGTCCGGTACTCCACCCGGCCCGCGGAGAGCTGTTCCACGTACGCCCGCTTCTCCGGGCTGTAGCGGGCGGTGTGCTGGTAGAGCGTCCTGATCCGCACGCCCCGCTCGATGAGGGGCTTGTCCCGCTCCAGCCCCTGGACGATGCTCCGCTCGGAGAAGCGGTCGTCGCTCGGCTGGATGGTGAGCATCTCGGTGTGGCACTGGGTGGCGGCGAGGTTGAGGGCGGCGTTGATGCGCTCGCTGCCCTCCAGGACGGTGATCGAGTTCTCGGTGGTGACGGCCTGGGCGCCCAGGGCCATGAACGGCTCGAAGACGTCCGCCAGCCGGACCGACAGCCGCCGGCGCTCCGCGATGTCGCGCTCGATGGGGTGCAGCCGCTGCGCCAGGGCGATCGCCGGGGCGACCGGGCGCAGCCAGTTCTTGTCGTCGGGATCGGGGTGCAGCAGGGCGAGTTCCATCAGGCACGGCGCCTCCTCGGCCGCCTCCCGTGCGACCCTCCCCATACGCAGAGCATGGGCATAAAGTCGGCCGCCTGCTTCGCACAGTTCGGTCACCGCATGGGAATGTGTCCCTTTAGTTCGATTTGCCACCAAATCTCCACCCCCCAGGGTCCTGAACGTGCAGGAACATGATGCACCGTTTGTGTGGCCACAACGTGTTCGAATGAGCCATCGTCTTACTAGACGGGGGAACGAGGAGACTTTCACGTGAGGACGAAGCCGACTATGCGCAAGAGACTGCTTCGCTCGGTGCTCGCAGCCGCCCTCTCCGCCGTCGCGGCCTTCGGAGCGCTGAGCGGTTACTCCGACGCGAAGAGTGGGACGCTGGCCGACAGCCACTGGCCGTCGATCGTCGTCGACTCGGGGCGTTGATGTGACTACTCCACCCGACGACCGTTCCTTCCGCAGGGAGATGGCCACCGCCTACCGATCCGGATGGCACTTCATCGACCTGGTCACCGCCCTCCCCCACAGCGGTGACTCGTTGATGGTGACCGTCTTCGGTGAGCCGGTCGTCGTCACCCGCGACGAGGACGGGGACGTACGGGCGTACCGGTGCCTGCGGCGGCCCAGGGGGGCGCCGAAGCCCGTGCGGTGTGCCATCCGGTACGGAATGATCTTTGTGAACCTGGACCAGCGGGATCACCGACAGGTGGAGTCCGACTCCCCTGCCCCCCGGGCCATCTCTGCCACCCCCCGCAGTGCCTGACGCGATTCCCCCGTCGTAAAAGATCGCGCAGGCGCTTCCCCCCGCAGCGGCGTCACCGTGACCTGAACACGGTGACGCCGCTGCAGTTCTGCGGGACATTTCCGGGTATCGACCCGATCGCGCGATGGCCGGAAACAGCCGCCCGGCGCCGCCCGCCTCACCCGCGCCCCAGCGCCCGTGTGAGCGCGATCTCGATGACCACCCGCGACGGGTTCGGCGACGGCGTCCGCCCGTAGCGCTCCGCGTACCGCCGCTCCGCCTCCGCGACCCGCTCCCGGTCCGTGCGGACCACCGCCCGCCCCTCCAGCGTCGCCCACCGCCGGCCGTCCACCTGGCACACCGCGACGGCCGCGCCCCGGTCCCCCGCCGCCCGTACGTGGCGCACCTTCGCGCTCGTCACATTGGTGATCACCCGGGCCAGCCGCGCCCGGGGGTCGTACGTCACCCCGACGGGTACCACGTGCGGGGTGCCGTCCGGACGGAGGGTGGTGAGCGTGCACAGGTGCCTCTCGCGCCAGAAGCCGAGGTACGACGCGTCCGGATCGCCCGGATCTACCGAGTACGTGGTGGTCATGGACCGGAACTTAACCCCCGCCGCACTCCCGTCCGCCACCTTGAGTGGAATAGACTCAAGTTTGTGTACGCTGACCGAGTCAGCACCGAAGGCCGCCGAGGCCGCCGAGGGTCACCGCGAAGAGGAGAACGGACACGTGGACGCCGAGCTGACCAACCGGAGCCGGGAAGCGCTTCAGGCCGCCGGGAACCGGGCCGTGACCGAGGGACACCCCGACCTCACCCCCGCCCACCTGCTGCTTTCCCTGCTCGCCGGGCAGGAGAACGAGAACATCACGGATCTGCTCGCCGCGGTCGACGCCGACCGGGCCGCCGTGCGCTCCGGGGCCGAGCGCGTCCTCGCCGGCCTGCCGAGCGTCACCGGGTCCACCGTGGCGCCGCCCCAGCCCAACCGCGAACTGCTCGCCGTCATCGCGGACGCCCAGGCCCGCGCCCGCGACCTCGGCGACGAGTACCTCTCCACCGAACACCTCCTCATCGGCATCGCCGCCAAGGGCGGGGCCGCCGGCGAGGTGCTCTCGCGGCAGGGCGCCACCGCGAGGAAGCTGCAGGACGCCTTCCAGAAGGCGCGCGGGGCCCGCCGGGTGACCACCGCCGACCCCGAGGGCCAGTACAAGGCCCTGGAGAAGTTCGGCACCGACCTCACCGCCTCCGCCCGCGAGGGCAGGCTCGACCCCGTCATCGGACGCGACCAGGAGATCCGGCGCGTGGTCCAGGTGCTGTCCCGCCGCACCAAGAACAACCCGGTGCTGATCGGCGAGCCGGGCGTCGGCAAGACCGCCGTCGTCGAGGGCCTCGCCCAGCGCATCGTCAAGGGCGACGTCCCCGAGTCGCTGAAGAACAAGCGGCTGGTCGCCCTCGACCTCGGCGCCATGGTCGCCGGCGCCAAGTACCGCGGCGAGTTCGAGGAACGCCTCAAGACCGTCCTCGCCGAGATCAAGGACTCCGACGGCCAGGTCATCACCTTCATCGACGAACTGCACACCGTCGTCGGCGCCGGCGCCGGCGGTGACTCCGCCATGGACGCCGGCAACATGCTCAAGCCCATGCTCGCCCGCGGCGAACTCCGCATGGTCGGCGCCACCACCCTCGACGAGTACCGCGAACGCATCGAGAAGGACCCGGCCCTGGAGCGCCGCTTCCAGCAGGTCCTCGTCGCCGAACCGACCGTCGAGGACTCCATCGCCATCCTGCGCGGACTCAAGGGCCGCTACGAGGCCCACCACAAGGTCCAGATCGCCGACAGCGCCCTCGTCGCCGCCGCCGCCCTCTCCGACCGCTACATCACCTCCCGCTTCCTCCCCGACAAGGCCATCGACCTCGTCGACGAGGCCGCCAGCCGCCTCCGCATGGAGATCGACTCCTCGCCCGTCGAGATCGACGAACTCCAGCGCGCCGTCGACCGGCTGAAGATGGAGGAACTCGCCATCGGCAAGGAGACCGACGCCGCCTCCCGCGAACGCCTGGAGAAGCTGCGCCGCGACCTCGCCGACAAGGAGGAGGAACTGCGCGGACTCAACGCCCGCTGGGAGAAGGAGAAGCAGTCCCTCAACCGGGTCGGCGCACTCAAGGAGAAGCTCGACGAACTGCGCGGCCAGGCCGAACGCGCCCAGCGCGACGGAGACTTCGACACCGCCTCCAAGCTCCTCTACGGCGAGATCCCGAGCCTGGAACGCGACCTGGAGGCCGCCTCCGAGGCCGAGGAGGAGGTTGCCGGGGACACCATGGTCAAGGAGGAGGTCGGCGCCGACGACATCGCCGACGTCGTCGCCTCCTGGACCGGCATCCCGGCCGGCCGCCTCATGGAGGGCGAGACCCAGAAGCTGCTCCGCATGGAGGACGAGATCGGCAGGCGCCTCATCGGCCAGACCGAGGCCGTACGCGCCGTCTCCGACGCCGTGCGCCGCTCCCGGGCCGGCATCGCCGACCCCGACCGCCCCACCGGCTCCTTCCTCTTCCTCGGCCCCACCGGCGTCGGCAAGACCGAACTGGCCAAGGCCCTCGCCGACTTCCTCTTCGACGACGAGCGGGCGATGGTCCGCATCGACATGTCGGAGTACAGCGAGAAGCACTCCGTCGCCCGCCTCGTCGGCGCGCCCCCCGGCTACGTCGGCTACGAGGAGGGCGGCCAGCTCACCGAGGCCGTCCGCCGCCGCCCCTACAGCGTCGTCCTCCTCGACGAGGTCGAGAAGGCCCACCCCGAGGTCTTCGACATCCTGCTCCAGGTCCTCGACGACGGCCGCCTCACCGACGGCCAGGGCCGCACCGTCGACTTCCGCAACACCATCCTGGTGCTGACCTCCAACCTGGGCAGCCAGTACCTGGTCGACCCGCTCACCACCGAGACGGAGAAGCGGGAACAGGTCCTGGAGGTGGTCCGCGCCTCCTTCAAGCCGGAGTTCCTCAACCGCCTCGACGACCTGGTCGTCTTCGCCGCCCTCACCAAGCCCGAACTGGCACGCATCGCGCGGCTCCAGCTCGACGGCCTGGCCCGCCGCCTCGCCGAGCGCCGCCTCACCCTGGACATCACCCCCGAGGCCCTGGAGTGGCTCGCCGAGGAGGGCCTGGACCCCGCCTACGGCGCCCGCCCGCTGCGCCGCCTCGTCCAGACCGCCATCGGCGACCGCCTCGCCAAGGAGATCCTGGCCGGCGAGATCAAGGACGGCGACACGGTCCGCGTGGACCGCTTCGAGGACGGACTCCTGGTGGGCCCGGCGACCGGCAAGGCACTCTGAGTGACGGTTCCGTTTTCGGGCCCGATGTCCCCCGGGGGCGTTGGGCCCGAGCCGTACCGGGTACCCCGGCACTGACCGGATCGAGTCAGCCCACGGCTGACAGGCCCGTCGGGGCTTGCCACCCCCCTCCCCGCATGGGGGAGGATGGCGGGATCCGTACGAAGGGAAAATCACGGTGACCATCGACCCGTCCTCGATTCCGAATTTCGGGGGCCAGCCCGAGCCGCAGCCGCAAGGACCGGCGGGCCCCGTCGTCCCGGATCAGGACCTCGTGAAGCAGCTCCTCGACCAGATGGAGCTCAAGTACGTCGTCGACGACGAGGGTGACCTCGCGGCGCCGTGGGAGCAGTTCCGCACCTACTTCATGTTCCGCGGCGAGGACGACCAGCAGATCTTCTCCGTCCGGACGTTCTACGACCGGCCGCACCAGATCGACGAGAAGCCGCAGCTGCTCGAGTCCGTCGACGACTGGAACCGGCGCACGCTGTGGCCCAAGGTCTACACCCACACCCACGACGACGGCACGGTCCGTCTCATCGGTGAGGCCCAGATGCTGATCGGCATGGGCGTCAGCCTGGAGCACTTCGTCTCGTCGACGGTGAGCTGGGTGCGGGCCGCGATCGAGTTCGACAAGTGGCTCGTCGAGCAGCTCGGCCTGGAGCAGGAGATCAACGAGGCGGACAAGCCCGAGGACGACGAGTAGTCCGCCTCCGAGCACGACGGCGCGGCGGGTGCCGGCAGGCGCGCGCCGCACGGGGGGAGCCCGCCCCGGGCACCGACCGCACGACGGCCGGTGCCCGGGGCCGGGCTCTTCGTGCTCCGCGGCCCCGCGCCCTTCCCCGGCCGGGCGCGGTTCACGGGCGGGACGGCGGGTGCGCGGGCAGCTCCGCCCACACCGTCTTGCCGACGGGCCGGCGGGGCTCCGTCCCCCAGCGCAGGACCAGGGCCTCCACCAGGAGCAGCCCCCGGCCGGACTCGCCCTCGGGACACGTCGGGGGTGCGGACGCGGGCGGTCGCTTCGCGGCGGCGGCGTCCGCGACCTCGACCCGCACCAGGCCCGCCGCCGCGTCGAGGACGAGCCGGAGGCCGAAGCCGCGTCCGGGGACCCGGCCGTGCCGTACGGCGTTCGCGGCGAGTTCCCCGACGACGAGGGCGACCGCGTACGACACGTCGGACGTCGGTGGATGGCCCCGTTCCGCCATCCACCGCACGGCGTGACGCCGGGCGAGCCGTGCGCCCCGCGCCGAGGAGACGAACTGTTCGCGTGCCTCCGCGGTGACGGGAGCGGTGCCCCGTCCCGGCTCGTCCTCGTGGGTGGTCGTTGCTGTCAGCACGGCTTTCCGTCCTCGCGTGTCGAGCGTGGATGTCCCGCGCAGTACACGAGTCATCACATTCCGTGTCCAAGGATCGCTCGATCGCCCTGCGCCCGACAGAGGGCACGGACGTGCCCTTCGAGCCATGGGGGAACGGAAGTGACGCCTTGGCCAACGGAATTGGCCCCGGCGCGGCCGTCGGACGGACCCCCGGCGTCGTCCCCGTCCGTGCCGGCAGGGCCCCGCACGGTCCGGCGCTGTGCTTCGGAGCCGTCTCCCGGGCCGCCTCCATGGGCGGGTCGAAGGCCGACCGCCACCGCGTCCGAGCCGACGGGGCACCGGTCGCGGGCCCTTGCACGGGTCCGCCGGTGTCCCGTCCGCGAGGGGCCGGCGGGCCACTGACCTCCCCAAGGAACCGGGGGAAAGAACCACCCGCCCACCCACCCTCCCCGCCGGAAGGCCCGCGTCACCCGTGCGAGTGACCGGCTTGCAGGTGCGGGACGCGGGCGGCTGCGTTCGCCGCGACAACCGCAAACAGATACGGCCCCCGGCCGGGACCGGCATCCCGAACGAGAGCCTGACCGATCAGGAAGTGAACCCCTTCCCGATGGCTGACCCGCAGTCTAACGCGCGCCTGCGCGCCGACGCCGGAGCTCCGACCTCCGGCGTGATCCACGTCCGCACCCGCCTCACGGCCGACTTCACCGTGGTCGCCGACGCCCTCGCCCAATCCACCTGGTCGTGGACCCGTACGCGCAGGAAGTCGTCCTCCACACACAGCCGACCGCCACCGGTTGCATCGCGGCGCACACGCACAAGTACGGCACGGTCAAGCTCCCCATTCCCCTGGCCGACGGCAGGACGTTCACCCTCGACCTGGACGAGCTCCCGCGCCCGGAGCCCGGGACGGACGCCCACTGACGAAGGGGCGCCGGTGCGCCGTACGCCGGCCGGCCGTCATGGGGTCGACCGCTTGAGCCGGGCGGCCGCCTCCTCCAACACGGACCGCTTCTTGCAGAAGGCGAAGCGGACGAAGGGAGCGCCCAGTTCGCGGCGGTCGTAGAAGACGGCCGTGGGGATGGCGACGACGCCCGCGCGCTCGGGCAGGGCCCGGCAGAAGGCGATGCCGTCGCTCTCGCCCAGGGGGCGGATGTCGGCGGTGACGAAGTAGGTGCCGGACGGGCGGTAGACCGTCAGGCCGGCCTCCTCCAGGCCCGCCGCCAGGAGGTCGCGCTTGGCCCACAGGTCGTCGCGGAAGCCGGTGAAGTACGACTCGGGCAGGGCGAGGGCCTCGGCGACCGCGTACTGGAAGGGGCCCGCGGAGACGTAGGTGAGGAACTGCTTGGCCGAGCGGACCGCCGTGACCAGGTCCGGGGAGGCCGTGATCCAGCCGACCTTCCATCCCGTGAACGAAAAGGTCTTCCCCGCGCTGGAGATGGTGACCGTGCGGTCCCGCATGCCGGGGAAGGTGGCCAGGGGGATGTGTTCGGCGTCGTCGAAGACCAGGTGCTCGTAGACCTCGTCGGTCACGACCAGCAGGTCCCGTTCGACGGCCAGCTCGGCGATCGCGGTCAGTTCCTCGCGGGTGAGGACGGTGCCGGTCGGGTTGTGCGGGGTGTTGAGCAGGAGCAGGCGGGTGCGGTCGGTGACGGCGTCGCGCAGTTCGTCGAGGTCGAGGCGGAAGCGGCCGTCGCGGGGGCGGAGGGTGACGGGGACACGGGTGCCGCCCGCCATGGCGACGCAGGCCGCGTAGGAGTCGTAGTACGGCTCGAGGGCGATCACCTCGTCGCCGGGTTCCACCAGGGCGAGCAGTGCGGCGGCGATCGCCTCGGTGGCGCCGGCGGTGACCAGGACCTCGGTGTCGGGGTCGACGGTGAGGCCGTAGCGGCGCTTCTGGTGCGCGGCGACGGCGGTGCGCAGTTCGGGGACGCCGGGGCCCGGCGGGTACTGGTTGCCGCGGCCGTCCCGCAGGGCGCGCACGGCGGCCTCCCTGACCTCCTCGGGGCCGTCGGTGTCGGGGAAGCCCTGGCCCAGGTTGATGGACCCGGTCCGCAGGGCCAGGGCGGACATCTCGGCGAAGATCGTCGTCCCGAACTCGGCGAGCCGGCGGTTCAGGAGGGGGCGCGCGCTGGAGGTCATGGCGGCCATCCTGCGCCGAAGCTCTGGATTTCCTCAACTGTGCTTTGGGCCGCGCGGGCGGAGGGCATCTCCCGGTCACACACGTGAGCGAGGCGCCCACGGGGGCCGCTTCGGGGATCACGGGGGAACGAGAGGAGGGTGACGCCATGATCGTCGGCATCATCCTGGCGGGGATTTTCGTGCTGCTCGTCGGGGGCGCCGCGAGCGCGGCCCGCAGGCCCGCGCGGCGGGTGGGGGCCGGCCGTCCGGGTCGTCGCGGCAGGGGGCGTGACAGCTGGTGGGCGGGGGGCGGCGGCAGCAGCGGCGGGTCCTGCTCGTCGTCGGGTTCCGACGGAGGATCGTCCTGCGGTGGTGGCTCGTCCTGCGGAGGCGGGTCGTCCTGCGGGGGCGGCGGCGGATGCGGTGGGGGAGGCAGCTGACACGGGGCAGCCCGCCTCCCTCACGGGGGACGACGTATCCGCGACAGCGGGGTCCGCGCCTGGGCGGGCCCCGCTGTGCCGTTCCGGGGACGCGCCGCACCGGCGCGCGCCGTCACCTCGGGGCGTGCGCCGGAGTTGAACAGGTGAGCTGGGGAGCCCCCCAGGGGATGGAAAGCCGACGAAGTTGGGTAAAACGCTGTGGTGGCACCACACTTCATGATTCCCTATAAATCACCGACGCAGCCCTCGGACTCCCCGCGGACCCTCCTTCCGGCCGGGCGACCGGGCTGACGGGCCGGGTTCCCCGGTGCGACCGGGGTGCGCGGACCCCCTCCCCCTCTCCATGCGTGCCAGCGGAGCCGATCCATGCTCACGACCCTGACCACCGCCTACTCCGACACCCGCGCGACCGACCTCGCCTGGGCCCTGGGACGCGAGCCTCTTCCCGCGCTGGCCACGCTCGATCTCGAACTGGCGGGGAGGAAAGTGCAGTTGAGACTGCTCGGAGCGTCCCACCAGGTACTGCTGGAGGAGGAGCGGGGGCTCTGCTCGGAGACGGTGGCGTGCATTCCGGGCAGCAGCACGCCGCTTCCGCTGGGCGTGGCCAAGCGGGTGGACGACTGGGAGTACGAGTTCGCCGCCCGGGTGGAGGTGCTCTCCCCGGGGTCCTTCGCGGGCCGCGCCCAGGAGCTGCTGGCCCTGGTCTCCGACCATCCGCAGGGCCTCGCCGGGGTCTTCCCCGGCAGCCCGCACGCCTTCACGGCGCTGCTCGCCCGGTGTCACGGGGAGCAGGTCCACTGGCGGACCTGGCACGCCTACCCGCAGGACGGGCAGCTGGTGGCCACGCGGACGAGGGTGGGGGTGCGGGCGAGGTCGGCGGTGTGAGGACGGAGGCCGGAGAGGCCGTCGCCCCCGCTCAGGGGAGGCGGCCGTAAACAAAGACCACACGTGTGGGTGACGTGCTGTCGCGGAGACGTGACGTAACGTCACTGGGGTGATCGAACCGCAGGCCCCCGCACCGCCCGGCTCCGCGCCATCCCGGGAGGGGTCGGACGGTGACGCGGGGAGCACGCTGCGGCTGCCGGTGCGGCAGGGCACGGGACGGTTCCTGGTCCTCGCGGGCGTCTTCGTCTGCGCGGCCTGCGGACTCGTGTACGAACTGGAACTCGTCGCGCTGGCCACGTACTTGATGGGCGACTCGGTCACCCAGGCGTCGGTCGTGCTGTCCGTGATGGTCTTCGCGATGGGCCTCGGCTCCCTGGCCGCGAAACGGCTGCGGCGGCACGCGGCGGCCTGGTTCGGCGCCGTCGAGGCGGCCCTCGCGCTGGTCGGCGGGTGCAGCGCGATGGCGCTGTACGCCGTGTTCGCCTGGACGGGTGCCTGGGGCGGTGCGTGGGCGAGCGGCCCGCGCTGGCTGCTGGTCGCCTTCTCCCTCGCCACCGGTCTGCTGATCGGGGCCGAGGTGCCGCTGCTGATGGAGCTGATCCAGCGGATCCGCCGGCAGGACGCGGGGGGCGCGGTGGCCGACCTGTCCGCGGCGGACTACGTCGGCGCGCTCGTCGGCGGGCTCGCCTTCCCCTTCCTGCTCCTGCCGGTCCTCGGCCAGCTGACCGGCGCGCTGATCACGGGGGCGGTCAACGCGGTCGTGGGCGGCGCGCTGGTGCTCGGGCTGTTCCGGCGGGACCTCACGCGGCGCGCCCGCCGGCTGCTGACGGCCGCCAACGTGGGCGTGCTCGTGGTCCTCGCCACGGCGGCCGTCCTCGTCGACGACTTCGAGCGGGCCGCCCGGCACGCCATGTACGGCTCGGACGTCCGCGTCGCCCTGCGGACGGACGTCCAGGAGGTGCTGCTCACCGGAGGACGGGGCGGGCGGCCGCTGAACCTGTTCCTCGACGGGCGGCTGCGGGTCGGCGGCCGGGACGAACTCCGGTACCACGAGGCCCTGGTGCACCCCGCGATGCGCGGGCCGCACGCCCGCGTGCTCGTCCTCGGCGGCGGTGACGGGCTGGCCGTGCGGGAGGTGCTGCGCCACACCGGCGTGCACCGGGTCGACGTCGTCGAGCTCGACGCGGGCGTGGTGCGGCTGGCGCGCCGCGACCCGGCGCTGTCCGCGCTGAACGCGCACGCGCTCGACGACCCGCGCGTACGGGTGACCACCGCGGACGCCTTCGACTGGCTGCGACGGGCGCCCCGGACGCCGTACGACGTGGTCGTCTCGGACCTGCCGCACCCCGGGATCACCGCGAGCACCAAGCTGTACTCGCAGGAGTTCTACGGGCTGGCCCGCCGGGCGCTGGCGCCCGGCGGGCGGCTCGTGGTGCACGGCGGCGCGGTGGCGTCCCGCGCCCGCGACTTCTGGACGGTGGACGCGACGCTCCGCGCGGCGGGGCTGCGGACCGCCGCCTACCGGGTGGGCGGCCGGCGGTCCGGTTTCGCCGCCGGACCCGACCGGGGCGCCGCGGCGACCGCCCACGCCCACCGGGACTGGGGGTTCGTCCTGGCCGCCCGCGACCGTCCCGAGCCGCGCCTCGACCCCGCCGGACCGCGTCCGCGCACGCTCACCGACGCCTCCCTCGCGGCGGACGTCCGGGCCGCGGAGCGCACCCGGGTCCCCGGCCTGCCGCCGTCCACGCTGCCGCACCCCCGGTACGCCGGCTGACCCCTTACCGCGTTCCGCACCGACGCGCCGCCACTTCCCGCCGACGGGGGTGCGGTCCGGCGTCGCGTGGGTAGGCTCCGGACTCATGGAGCACGAGGTGTTCGTTCCGGTCGAGGCGGAGCGGCTCAGGGAGGTGCTGGACGACCCCGCGCGGGTCGCCCGGGCGGTGCCCGGGCTCCAGCACGACGCCGGCGCGGACCCCGTCGCCGGGCGGCTGAAGGTCCGGATCGGCAACCACTCCGTCACCTACCGGGGAGCCGTACGGGTGTCCGCGCGCGACGACGGTTCCCACGCCGTCGAGGGCGAGGCGGCGGAGGCCCGCGGCAGCGGCGGGGTGACACTGGCGCTCCGCCTGCGCCTGCGGGCCGCGGAGGGCGGCACCGCCCTCACCGTCACCGGCACGGCGACGGCCGACGGCCGGATCACGGAATTCCCGGCGGACGCGGTGGCCGCGGCGGTGTCCCGCCTGCTGAACCGCTTCGCGGAGAACCTGGGCGCCGACGCGGCGGAGCGGGCCTCTGGCCCGGAGTCGCCCGAGATGCTGTCCACGGGGGACTTCGAACCCCGGGCCACCACCGACTTCGACACCACCCCGGACGCGGACGACGCCCCGCCACCGGCCCCGGACGACGCCCCGCCGCCTCCCCCGGACGCGGACGTCCCGTCCGTCTTCGACGCGGAGGTTCCGCCGCCCTCCTTCGACGACGAGGAGGAGGACGACGGCTCCGTCGCCGAGGCGGCGCACGCCCGGCGGACGATGATCGGCCGCAGCGCCGAGGAGGTGGACCACGCCCCGCCGCGCGGCCGCTACGCCCCCGTCCCCGCGCCGCAGACCGTCGCCTCCGACACCCCCCTGCGCTGGGCGGCGCCGGCGGCGGCCCTGGCGGTGGCCTCGGCGGTCGTCGCGATCAGGGCGCTCCGCAGACGCCGCTGAACGAGGCTCCCTCGATCGCCCCAGTAGGGTCGTCACGTGAGTAACGGAGACATCACGCTGACCGCGGGCGACGCGGAAGTGGACGTGCTGCCGGGAAACGGCGGGCGGGTCGGAGGGCTGCGGGTCGGGGGCGTCGAGCTGCTGCGGCAGGGGGAACGGTTCGGGTGCTTCCCGATGGTGCCCTGGTGCGGACGGATCCGTGACGGGCGGTTCCGGGACGGCGCCACCGTGCGGCAGATGCCGCTCAGCGCCCCGCCGCACGCCATCCACGGCACCGCCCGCGACGCCGCCTGGCGCACCGCCCGCACGAGCGCCGACGAGGCCGTGCTCACGTACGACCTCGTCGAGCCGTGGCCGTACCCCGGGCGCGTCACCCAGCGGATCGCGCTCACCGGGGACTCCCTGACCCTGGCGATGAGCGTGGAGACGTACGAGTCGTCCTTCCCCGCGCAGATCGGCTGGCACCCGTGGTTCAACCGGAACCTCGGCGGGCAGGACGTGGCGATCGACTTCGCGCCCGCCTGGCAGGAGGAGCGCGGGGACGACCACCTGCCGACGGGGCACCGGACCGACCCGAAGCCGGGTCCGTGGGACGACTGCTTCGGGATGCCGGGCGGGGTCGACGTCACCCTCACCTGGCCGGGGCGGCTGGAGCTGAGGGTGACCAGCCGCGAGGAGTGGGTCGTGGTCTACGACGAGCAGCGCGAGGCCGTCTGCGTCGAGCCGCAGACCGGGCCGCCCGACGGGCTGAACACCCACCCGCGCCTGGTCACCCCGCTGGAGCCGCTGGAGGCCTCGACGACCTGGACCTGGACCCGCCTCTAAGCTGGCCTCCATGAGCGAAGTACGCGGCGCGCTGCTGCAGCAGATCAAGGACAAGGCCGTGGTGCACGGCAAGGTGACCCTCTCCTCCGGTCTGGAGGCCGACTACTACGTCGACCTGCGCCGCATCACCCTCGACGGCGAGGCCGCCCCGCTGGTCGGGCAGGTGCTGCTGGACCTGACCGCGGAGCTGGAGTTCGACGCGGTGGGCGGGCTGACCATGGGCGCCGACCCGGTCGCGGCGAGCATGCTGCACGCCGCCGCCGCGCGGGGCCGGAAGCTGGACGCCTTCGTCGTCCGCAAGGCCGCCAAGGCGCACGGGCTGCAGCGGCGCGTCGAGGGCCCGGACATCAAGGGCCGCCGCGTCCTCGTCGTCGAGGACACCTCCACCACCGGCGGCTCCCCGCTCACCGCGGTCGAGGCCGTGCGCGAGGCCGGCGCCCAGGTCGTGGCCGTCGCGACGATCGTCGACCGGGCGACCGGCGCCGCCGAGAAGATCCAGGAGGGCGCCGGGGTGCCGTACCTGTTCGCCTACTCCAAGGACGAGCTCGGCCTCGACTGACGGGTCGGCCGACCACTGGCCGGACGGCGGGATGGACCTTCCGGCCGAGTCTGGAAGGATGGGCGCGACAATGACGTCGCATCCAAGGTTCCAGGTCAGGGCCGACCGTACGCAGCACGCCACACCGCACGCATAAGGAGCGGACAGATGCCCATCGCAACTCCCGAGGTCTACAACGAGATGCTGGACCGGGCGAAGGCGGGGAAGTTCGCCTACCCGGCCATCAACGTCACCTCGTCCCAGACCCTGCACGCGGCACTGCGCGGCTTCGCCGAGGCGGAGAGCGACGGCATCGTCCAGATCTCGACGGGCGGCGCCGAGTTCCTGGGCGGCCAGCACAGCAAGGACATGGTGACCGGCGCGGTCGCCCTGGCCGAGTTCGCGCACATCGTCGCCGAGAAGTACGACGTCAACATCGCCCTGCACACCGACCACTGCCCGAAGGACAAGCTCGACGGGTACGTCCGCCCGCTGCTCGCGGTGTCCGAGGAGCGCGTCAGGGCCGGCCGCAACCCGCTGTTCCAGTCCCACATGTGGGACGGCTCCGCGGAGACCCTCGCCGACAACCTCTCCATCGCCCAGGAGCTCCTCGAGCGCACCCGCGCCGCGAAGATCATCCTCGAGGTCGAGATCACCCCGACCGGCGGTGAGGAGGACGGCGTCACGCACGAGATCAACGACTCCCTCTACACCACGGTCGACGACGCCGTCCGCACCGCGGAGGCCCTCGGCCTCGGCGACAAGGGCCGCTACCTGCTCGCCGCGTCCTTCGGCAACGTGCACGGCGTGTACAAGCCGGGCAACGTCGTCCTCCGTCCCGAGCTGCTGAAGGAGCTCAACGAGGGCGTCGCCGCCAAGTACGGCAAGCCGGCCGGCTCCCAGCCGTTCGACTTCGTCTTCCACGGCGGCTCCGGCTCCACCCCGGAGGAGATCCTCACCGCGCTGGAGAACGGCGTCGTGAAGATGAACATCGACACCGACACCCAGTACGCGTTCACGCGCCCGGTCGCCGACCACATGCTCAAGAACTACGACGGCGTCCTGAAGGTCGACGGCGAGGTCGGCGACAAGAAGACCTACGACCCGCGCACCTGGGGCAAGCTGGCGGAGGCGTCCATGGCGGCCCGCGTCGTGGAGGCCTGCCGGAACCTGCGCTCGACGGGCACCCGCCTGAAGTAACCCGTCCGCGGCACGGAAGGGGTCCGGTACCGCTCGCGGATGCTGTTGGTTAATTCGGGCCTGGTCACTTCGCCCCGCCGCTATGCGGCGGGGCGAAGTGCTGTCAGGGGGCTGATGCGGGTACGGGCTAGGGGTGTGCTGGTGAGCCAGGCGTCGATGCGGATGAGGTTGACGGCGGCGCCGGTGAGCTGGTGCTGGAGGCTGGTCTTGGCCAGGCCGCGGTAGCGGGATCTG